>NZ_JBVCWP010000051.1:0-18282 GCF_057460485.1 Boseongicola sp. | reverse complement strand
GGCGCGTGCCGCAAGGCTTCATGGTGCCTGCGGCGTTTGGGAAAATCAAAAAGCCGGGGCGGCGGGAGTACCTGCGGGCGCGAATAAACGCCGAAGGCGCGGCCGAGGTGTTCCATTCTGAAGGGTCAGGCCGCATTTCCGGCCTCGGCTGGGCAGATGGTCTGGTTGAAATTGGCGACGAAGCCCGGACGATCTTAGAAGGCGATCTTGTCCGCTACATTCCCTACGCCAGCTTTCGCTGATTTCTTTTTGGCTAAAATACTCTCGGGGGAGTTTGAGGGGGCAGACGAGCCCCCTCATCACTGTGATGCCGCAAGGCAGCGCACATCAGTCTTCGACGGGACCGCCCGCTTCTTTCCATGCCGCAAACCCACCGACGTTCGACACGTTTTTATAGCCCATGTCCTTCATTGTCTTGCCGGCTAAAGCCGCCTGACCGCCCGCGCCGCAGAACAATACGATGTCGGCGTCTTTGCTAAGTGCGCCATTGTGCAGATCGTGGGTGTTGTCGGCGCGAAACTCCATCATGCCACGCGGAATACGCAAGGCGCCTGCGATTGTGCCGGAAGCCGCGATCTCGGTGCCGTCGCGCACGTCAACGAAGGTTGTGTTCCCTGCGGCATGTTTGGAAATCCCGTCTTGGGGCGAAATTTTCGGAACGACGGTGTTTGCTTCGTCAAGGTAGTGAGTTGCGGTTTTCATAAAGGGTTCCTCCTGTAAAACTCTGGTTACAGGTAGGGTCCGCCCAGCAAAGTGCAAAGTCCAAATTCAGATATCGTTTATCGTGATGGATAGCGGAGGCGTCTTTCCGCGCTCCAGCCTGCGCGGTTTTGGTGTCTGACTGGATGCCATTCCTCTGACTTGGCGAGGTTTGCACTGTCGGTGGGTCGGCTCCATGTGATGGAAACCAAGTGGCAGAGGACGTCTGAGAAAATGGTGAAGGGCAGGCGCATCCGGAAACTCCGCTGTTGGGCTGTGTCGGCTTCATCTTTGCGCGGTCGGGGACAGATGACCCACTGCTGTCACCCGCCAGAAGCGGATCTATCCGTAAGTCACCCGTAAGTCCCTTGGCAGGGAGCGCGGTCGTAGGGCATTGTGATCTGACTTTTAAACGGTCCAAGGGGCGATTGATTGGCCACTGCATCACTCTTTGCGCGGAAATTGCGGGCTTGGCGGGCGACTGCGGGGCGCAATGGACGCATGACCCAAGAGGCTCTGGCCGAGATGCTTGGGGTCAGTGTCGACGCGATTGGCAAATATGAGCGATCGGTTTCTTTTATTCGCGGCGACCTTGAACCGCGCCTTTCGGACGCGCTTGGCTGGAGCCGTGAAGACATTCTGGCGTGTCGCGAAGACTGGGAGATCCGGCAGCATGCGCGACACGGGCGCGGCTACCGGCTTTTGGACCAGAGCGTTCTGGACGAGGCCTTTGGCGGGTCATTGGAGGCTGCGATTGTCTCGGGGCTTGATATGGCTGACGCCGAGTTCGGGGAGTTGCCAGAGGCTTTTGCCCCTTCGAGGGCGACATTTGTTCCGATGTATATGGCCGTCCGGGATCACTGGGCGATGGTTCTTGAAGGCGATAGGATTGTTGCGAAGTGGGCTTTGCCGTTTCTGCTGCCAGAGGACGAGGCGTTGTTTCGTGCAGGGGAGTATCGCGAGTCGGATATGAAAGTAGATCGTCTGCGGCGCGCGCTCTTGCCGGGCGAGTATTTCGGGTATTGTCCGGCGCTTGTGGTACGCGCCGGGCATGAGGCCGCCAGTCCGCTTTTGCTGTCGTCTTTCGTCACGTTTCTGGAAGGTCTCGCTCGGCGTGACATCTATCTCGGGGGAATTGGAACAGTCTCATGCACAGCGGCGGGTGCTCAGGTTTGCCGGGAACTGGGCATGACGTATCTGGGTGGGCACAAGATCCAGGCAGATTTCGGGGTCTGGGTTCTGGAGGGGGCGGCGATCGCGGGGTCGGTTTTTGGTCGCCGTAGTCCAAGCTTGCGCCGCCGCTATGGTGAGGCGTTCGCCGCGCAGGATCAGACGGATACAAATTCTGGCAAATAGGGAAACCTCAGTTTTCCCTTCACAAGTCACCAGAATCCCTCTAAGGACCGCTCGTCCGGGGAAGGTGCTTTGTAGCTTCTTCGTACATTTCGTCCGAGACGGTGGGTGAGCCGCGCATCTTGCAAAGCTCATAATTCCTACCTGAGACGGGAACCAAGAATAACGTTTTCAGGAGACTGAGGGCGCGATTTTGAAGGACCCGTAAGGACCCGTGGGGTGGCATGAGTTGCCCCCGTGTTGAGCCGGAGGGTCAAACCTCCAAACTTGGAGTGAAACTGTGGATAGAGCCCAGAAAGAGAAAGTGGTCGAGGAACTCGGCCAAATCTTTGAAAGCTCTGGCGTTGTAGTGGTTGCCCACTACGCGGGTATCACGGTTGCTGAGATGCAGGACCTTCGTTCGCGTATGCGAGCGGAAGAGGGGTCCATTCGTGTCGCCAAGAACAGGCTTGCCAAAATCGCCCTTCAAGGAAGCCCAAGCGAAGCGCTTGGGGGACTGCTGACGGGAATGACCGTACTTGCTTATTCCGAAGATCCGACTGCTGCGGCACGGGTTATGGAAAAGTACGCCAAGGACAACAAGAAGTTGGAAATCCTTGGTGGTACTATGGGCGAGACGGCTCTTGATGCCGCCGGTATCAAGGCAGTGGCTGAAATGCCGTCGCGTGAGGAGCTTATTGCTTCGATCGTCGGCTGTATTGGCGCACCTGCTTCGAACATCGCTGGCGCGATTGGCGCACCTGCTTCTAACATCGCGAGCATTCTCTCAACCATCGAGGAGCGCGCCGAAGCGGCGTAATCCTTGTGCCCGCGTGGGGTTAACCTTGCGCGTTGGAACACATCTTAGGAAACGGAAAGCATTAAAATGGCTGATCTGAAAAAACTTGCTGAAGAGATCGTGGGTCTTCCCCTTCTCGAAGCACAAGAACTGAAGACGATCCTGAAGGACGAATACGGCATCGAGCCCGCTGCTGGCGGCGCTGTCATGGTGGCCGGTCCTGCTGGTGGCGAGGGTGATGCTGCTGAAGAGCAGACAGAATTCGACGTCATCTTGAAGGCGGCTGGTGCCTCCAAGATCAACGTGATCAAGGAAGTCCGCGCAATCACAGGTCTCGGCCTGAAAGAAGCCAAGGACCTCGTCGAAGCTGGCGGCAAAGCTGTCAAAGAAGGCGTCTCCAAGGCAGAAGCTGACGAAGTCAAAGGCAAGCTGGAAGCAGCTGGCGCCGAAGTCGAAGTCAAGTAATCTCTTCCGGTCCGCAGGGTTTCCTTGCGGACCAGCCGGGCTATCCGGGGCCAACTTTTGGGGCCTCTGGACGCCGCTACTTTGCCGCAGCCGAGGCAAGCCGTTCCGGCTAGAGGCAGATAACACTCCCTCCTGAACCAGATTTCCGACGAATTGGCGTGTGACGGGCGCATTTTGTATGCCTCGGATAGATTTTCTCGGTGCATCCGGTGTCGTCAGATGAGGCTTGCCAAGCCGCCGCCCGCAAAGCAGACTGTCGTTTATCGCTATTCGCCTCGGGACATCGCCGCTTTTCCGGGCTTAAAAGGAGCGTGTAAATTGCAGTTGTAGTGTCGCTTTCGGTTGAAAGCCGACCAAGTCGTTGTTATCTGGATCGCTCAGGCGGAAATTTGATTCGGTGAGCGCGCAGCCACAAGCATCATAAACCATTGATATTGCCTTATCACAGCGTAACGGAGTGTTGCGCTTTGATAGGGCAGTTAACGTTTCGGGCGAGGGATCTTTGGGAGGTCTCTCTGGTATGGAAGCGGAAACTGTTCCGATCTGGCACTGCTCCGGACGCCCAAACCGGTGGCCGTGCCGATTAAACGGAGATTCATATCCTATGGCAACGACCTTTCTCGGCCAGAAACGTCTTCGCAAGTACTACGGTAAAATTCGTGAAGTTCTTGAGATGCCGAACCTTATTGAGGTTCAAAAATCTTCCTATGACCTTTTCCTTGGGTCCGGCGATCAGCCGGAGCCAATGGACGGCGAAGGCATCATGGGTGTTTTCCAGTCGGTTTTTCCGATCAAGGACTTCAACGAAACGGCCGTTCTCGAGTTCGTAAAGTACGAGCTTGAGAAGCCGAAATACGATGTTGAGGAATGTCAGCAACGTGACATGACCTACAGCGCGCCTTTGAAGGTGACGCTGCGCCTCATCGTATTTGATGTGGACGAAGATACGGGTGCGAAATCGGTTAAGGACATCAAGGAACAAGACGTGTTCATGGGCGACATGCCTTTGATGACGCCGAACGGAACGTTCGTCGTGAACGGTACCGAGCGGGTGATCGTGTCTCAGATGCACCGGTCGCCCGGTGTGTTCTTTGACCACGACAAGGGTAAGACGCATGCGTCTGGTAAGCTTTTGTTTGCTTGCCGTATCATTCCTTACCGTGGCTCCTGGCTCGACTTTGAATTCGACGCGAAAGATAATGTCTTTGCCCGGATCGACCGTCGCCGGAAATTGCCTGTCACGACCCTGCTCTATGCTTTGGGCTTTGACCAAGAAGGCATCATGGATGCCTATTATGATACGGTTAATTTCAAGCTGAAGAAGAACAAGGGTTGGGTTACCAAGTTCTTCCCTCAGCGTGTGCGTGGCACCCGTCCTACGTTTGATCTTGTCGATGCTAAAACCGGTGAAGTGATTGCCGAAGCCGGCAAGAAGATCACTCCGCGCGCGGTGAAGCAGCTGGTTGATGAGGGCAAGGTTAAGGATCTTCTGGTGCCGTTTGATAACCTCATTGGGCGGTTTGCAGCCCGTGACATCATCAACGAAGAAAACGGTGCGATTTATGTCGAAGCCGGGGATGAGTTGACTTGGGAGCTTGATAAAGCGGGCGAAGTCAGTGGCGGTACGCTGAAAGAGCTGATGGATGCAGGGGTCAATGACATCCCGGTTCTGGACATCGACAACATCAATGTCGGTCCTTATATCCGCAACACTCTTGCTGCCGACAAGAACCTTGGCCGTGACACGGCACTGATGGACATCTACCGCGTCATGCGTCCGGGCGAGCCGCCCACCGTGGACGCAGCGTCTGCTTTGTTTGACACGTTGTTCTTCGACAGCGATCGTTATGATCTCTCGGCCGTTGGTCGTGTGAAGATGAATATGCGTCTTGCTCTGGATGCTGAAGACACGCAGCGCACGCTTCGCAAAGAAGACATCGTTGCCTGTATCAAGGCATTGGTCGAGCTTCGCGACGGCAAGGGCGATATCGACGATATTGACCACCTTGGTAACCGCCGCGTCCGCTCGGTTGGTGAATTGATGGAGAACCAGTATCGCGTTGGACTGCTTCGGATGGAGCGCGCGATCAAGGAGCGTATGTCATCGGTCGAGATCGACACGGTGATGCCGCAGGATCTGATCAACGCCAAGCCTGCTGCTGCAGCCGTTCGTGAGTTCTTCGGCTCGTCGCAGCTGTCGCAGTTTATGGACCAAACCAACCCGCTTTCGGAAGTCACGCACAAGCGTCGTCTTTCCGCGCTTGGGCCCGGTGGTCTGACACGTGAACGTGCGGGCTTTGAAGTGCGCGACGTGCACCCGACGCACTATGGTCGTATGTGCCCGATTGAAACGCCGGAAGGGCCGAATATTGGTCTTATTAACTCGCTTGCGACGTTCGCTCGCGTGAACAAGTACGGCTTCATCGAAACGCCGTATCGCAAGGTGATCGACACCAAGGTAACGGACGAGGTTATCTATCTGTCGGCCACAGAAGAAATGCGGCACACCGTGGCGCAAGCGAACGCGAACCTTGATGAGAACGGCAAATTCGTAAATGACCTCGTAAACACCCGAAAATCGGGTGACTACACGATGTCACAGCGCGAAAATGTTGATCTGATTGACGTTTCACCCAAGCAGCTGGTGTCGGTTGCGGCCTCGCTTATTCCGTTTCTTGAAAACGATGACGCGAACCGTGCCTTGATGGGCTCGAACATGCAGCGTCAGGCGGTTCCTTTGTTGCAAGCGGAAGCTCCGCTGGTTGGCACGGGCATCGAAGAAGTTGTGGCCAAGGACTCTGGCGCGGCAATCATGGCGAAGCGTGCGGGCATCATCGACCAGGTCGACGCTCAGCGTATCGTTGTGCGCGCAACAGCTGATCTTGAGCCGGGCGATCCGGGTGTGGACATCTATCGTCTGCGCAAGTTCCAGCGGTCGAACCAGAACACCTGTATTAACCAGCGTCCGCTGGTCAAGGTGGGTGACACGGTTGGCAAGACAGAAGTAATTGCGGACGGTCCGTCCACCGATATTGGTGAATTGGCCCTTGGTAAGAACGTCGTCGTCGCCTTCATGCCGTGGAATGGCTACAACTATGAGGACTCGATCCTGATCTCCGAGCGCATCGTGCGTGACGACGTGTTTACGTCAATCCACATTGATGAATTCGAAGTCGCGGCCCGTGACACGAAGCTTGGGCCGGAAGAGATTACCCGCGACATCCCGAACGTTGGTGAAGAAGCGCTGCGCAACCTCGACGAGGCTGGAATCGTTTATATCGGCGCGGAAGTGGGGCCGGCGGATATTCTGGTCGGGAAGATCACACCAAAGGGCGAAAGCCCGATGACGCCGGAAGAAAAGCTTCTGCGCGCCATCTTTGGTGAGAAAGCATCCGACGTGCGTGACACGTCTTTACGTCTGCCGCCGGGTGATTTCGGAACGATCGTTGAGGTTCGTGTCTTTAACCGGCACGGCGTCGAAAAAGACGAGCGTGCGCTTCAGATCGAGCGTGAAGAAGTCGAGCGTCTGGCCCGTGACCGGGACGATGAATTGGGCATCCTTGAGCGCAACATCTATTCGCGTCTGAAGGACGGCCTTCTGGGCAAAGTTGCTGTGAAGGGTCCGAAAGGCGTGAAGCCGAAGTCGAAGATCGACGAAGACCTTCTTGAACAGTTGTCTCGTGGTCAGTGGTGGCAGCTTGCTATCGCTGACGAGAAGGAAGCGCAGCAGATCGAAGCCCTGAATGCGCAGTACGAAGCACAAAAGCGTGCTTTGGATCACCGCTTTGAGGACAAGGTCGAGAAAGTCCGTCGTGGTGACGATCTTCCGCCGGGTGTGATGAAGATGGTCAAAGTCTTTGTGGCCGTGAAGCGCAAGCTTCAGCCGGGCGACAAGATGGCTGGTCGTCACGGCAACAAAGGTGTGATCTCGAAGGTTGTTCCGATGGAGGACATGCCGTTCCTTGGGGATGGGACGCCGGTGGACTTCGTTTTGAACCCGCTGGGTGTGCCTTCGCGCATGAACGTCGGTCAGATCCTTGAAACCCACATGGGTTGGGCATCGCGCGGTCTGGGTATCCAGATTGACGAAGCTTTGGGCGAATACCGTCGTTCGGGCGATATGACTCCGGTCCGTGATGCGATGAAGATCGCTTATGGTGACAACGTCTATGACGAGGGCATCAAGGATCTCAGCGAAGATCGTCTGCTTGAAGTTGCGGGCAACGCAACAAATGGTGTGCCGATTGCAACGCCGGTCTTTGACGGTGCGAAAGAAGCTGACGTGAACGATGCGCTGACACGCGCTGGGTTCAGCCAAAGCGGTCAATCGGACTTGTTCGATGGTCGTACAGGCGAGAAGTTTGCGCGGCAGGTGACGGTCGGTATCAAGTACCTTCTGAAGCTGCACCACCTTGTCGATGACAAGATCCACGCGCGATCAACCGGGCCTTACAGCCTTGTCACGCAGCAGCCTCTGGGTGGTAAAGCCCAGTTCGGCGGTCAGCGTTTCGGGGAGATGGAAGTCTGGGCGCTGGAAGCCTACGGTGCGGCATACACGCTTCAGGAGATGCTCACTGTCAAGTCGGACGACGTTGCAGGCCGTACCAAGGTCTACGAGTCGATTGTCAAAGGCGAGGACAACTTTGAAGCGGGCGTGCCCGAAAGCTTCAACGTTCTGGTCAAGGAAGTCCGAGGCCTCGGTCTAAACATGGAACTCCTGGATGCGGTGGAGGATGACGAGTGACGGTTTTCGTCACTCCCACCTTCTCCAACGCCAGCCTCTAAGGAAAAAGCATGAACCAGGAACTGACAACAAACCCGTTTAACCCGCTTGCGCCCGTTAAAACGTTCGACGAGATCAAAATCTCTCTGGCGTCACCCGAGCGTATTCTTTCGTGGTCCTACGGCGAGATCAAAAAGCCCGAGACGATCAACTACCGGACGTTCAAGCCTGAACGCGACGGTCTGTTCTGCGCGCGGATTTTTGGCCCGATCAAAGACTACGAATGTCTTTGCGGTAAATATAAGCGCATGAAGTATCGCGGCGTTGTCTGCGAGAAATGCGGTGTTGAGGTGACGCTTCAGAAGGTGCGTCGCGAGCGGATGGGCCATATCGAATTGGCTGCTCCTGTCGCGCACATCTGGTTCCTGAAGTCGCTGCCGTCGCGCATCGGTCTGATGCTTGACATGACGCTGCGTGATCTTGAGCGTATCCTCTATTTCGAGAACTACGTCGTGATAGAGCCCGGCCTGACGGACCTGCAATACGGTCAGTTGATGTCGGAAGAGGAGTTCATGGACGCGCAAGATGCCTATGGCATGGACGCGTTTACCGCGAACATTGGCGCCGAAGCTATCCGCGAGATGTTGCAGAACATCGACCTTGAGTCCGAGGCCGAGCAGCTGCGCGCTGATCTGGCTGTCGCAACGGGTGAATTGAAGCCGAAGAAGATCATCAAGCGTCTGAAGATCGTTGAAAGCTTCATCGAGTCGGGCAACCGTCCCGAATGGATGGTTCTGACCGTGATCCCTGTGATCCCTCCGGAACTGCGTCCGCTGGTGCCGCTTGACGGTGGCCGGTTCGCGACGTCGGACCTGAACGATCTTTATCGCCGCGTAATTAACCGGAACAACCGTCTGAAGCGCCTGATCGAGCTTCGTGCGCCAGATATCATTGTGCGGAACGAAAAGCGGATGCTGCAGGAATCTGTGGATGCGCTGTTTGACAACGGACGCCGCGGTCGCGTCATCACGGGTGCCAACAAGCGTCCTCTGAAGTCGCTTTCCGATATGCTGAAGGGTAAGCAGGGGCGTTTCCGTCAGAACCTTTTGGGTAAGCGGGTCGACTTCTCGGGTCGTTCGGTCATCGTGACTGGTCCTGAATTGAAACTGCACCAGTGTGGTTTGCCGAAGAAGATGGCGCTCGAGCTGTTCAAGCCGTTCATCTATTCGCGTCTTGAAGCCAAAGGTCTGTCATCGACCGTGAAGCAAGCGAAGAAGCTTGTCGAAAAAGAGCGTCCCGAAGTTTGGGATATTCTCGACGAGGTTATCCGCGAGCACCCGGTTCTGTTGAACCGTGCGCCAACGCTTCACCGTCTTGGCATTCAGGCGTTCGAGCCTGTTTTGATCGAAGGTAAAGCAATCCAGCTGCACCCGCTTGTCTGTTCGGCGTTCAACGCTGACTTCGACGGTGACCAGATGGCTGTTCACGTGCCTTTGTCGCTTGAAGCACAGCTTGAAGCCCGCGTTCTGATGATGTCGACGAACAACGTTCTGTCGCCAGCAAACGGCGCGCCGATCATCGTTCCATCGCAGGACATGATCCTTGGTCTCTATTACGTTTCGATGGAGCGCCAGGGCATGAAAGGCGAAGGCATGGTCTTCACCGATGCCGACGAAGTTCAGCATGCATTGGATGCAGGCGAAGTGCACCTGCACTCCAAGATCAAAGCGCGCGTGAAGCAGATCGACGACGAAGGTCAGGAAGTTATCGTGCGTTTTGACACGACCCCCGGTCGCATCAAGCTGGGCGCACTTTTGCCACTGAATGCAAAGGCTCCGTTCAGCTTGATAAACCGCCTTCTGCGCAAGAAAGAAGTGCAGCAGGTCATCGACACCGTCTACCGTTATTGCGGTCAGAAAGAGTCTGTAATCTTCTGTGACCACATCATGACGATGGGTTTCCGCGAAGCGTTCAAGGCAGGCATTTCGTTCGGTAAGGACGACATGGTTATCCCGGACAGCAAGTGGACTATCGTTGATACGGTCCGCGATCAGGTCAAAGAGTTCGAAAAACAGTACATGGACGGTCTGATCACTCAGGGTGAGAAGTACAACAAAGTTGTCGATGCATGGTCGAAGTGTTCGGATGACGTAGCTGACGCGATGATGGGCGAAATCTCGTCCGTTAAGATCGATGATGCCGGCGCCGAGAAAGAACCGAACAGCGTTTATATGATGTCGCACTCCGGTGCGCGTGGCTCGCCTGCACAGATGAAGCAGCTTGGCGGTATGCGTGGTCTGATGGCCAAGCCGTCGGGTGAGATCATCGAAACGCCGATCATCTCGAACTTTAAAGAAGGTCTGACGGTTCTTGAGTACTTTAACTCCACCCACGGTGCCCGGAAGGGTCTTGCGGATACGGCGTTGAAGACTGCGAACTCGGGGTATCTGACGCGTCGTCTTGTTGACGTCGCACAGGATTGCATCGTTCGTATGCATGACTGTGGCACCGAACTTGCGATCACGGCAGAGCCCGCGATCAACGACGGTGAAGTCGTCGCAACCTTGGGTGAGCGTATTCTGGGCCGTGTGTCTGCAGAGGACGTACTGGCTCCTGGCACCGATGAGGTGTTGTTGACCAAGGGCGAGCTGATCGACGAGCGTAAAGCTGATCTGGTCGAGCGGGCGAAAGTTCCGACAATGCGGATGCGGTCACCATTGACCTGCGAAGCGGAAGAAGGCGTTTGCGCCATGTGTTATGGTCGTGACCTTGCGCGTGGTACTTTGGTGAACCAGGGCGAGGCGGTCGGTATCATCGCGGCTCAGTCCATCGGCGAACCAGGCACGCAGCTGACGATGCGGACGTTCCACATCGGCGGCATTGCTCAGGGTGGTCAGCAGTCGTTCCTTGAAGCATCTCAGGACGGTAAGATCTTGTTCAAGAACTCGAACCTTCTTGCCAACGATGCGGGCGAAGAGATCGTCATGGGTCGTAACATGCAGCTTGTCATCATTGACGAGAATAGCATTGAGCGGGCCAGCCATAAGTTGACGTACGGCACCAAGGTCTTCCCGAAAGAGGGCGACACGGTAGCGCGCGGCGACAAGTTGTTCGAGTGGGACCCGTACACACTTCCGATTATCGCCGAAAAGGCGGGTGCTGTGCGTTTTGTTGATCTTGTTTCGGGCATTTCGGTGCGCGATGAGACCGACGACGCAACCGGCATGACGCAGAAGATCGTGACTGACTGGCGTTCTGCGCCAAAGGGCAGCGATCTGAAGCCTGAAGTGATCCTTGTGGGGAGCGACGGTGAGCCAGTGCGCAACGAAGCCGGTAATCCGATCACCTATCCAATGTCGGTCGACGCGATTTTGTCGATTGAAGAAGGCTCGGATGTGAGGGCGGGTGACGTGATTGCGCGTATTCCGCGTGAAGGTGCGAAGACGAAGGACATCACCGGTGGTCTGCCGCGTGTTGCTGAACTCTTCGAGGCACGTCGTCCTAAGGACCACGCGATCATCGCTGAGATCGACGGCTATGTGAGATTCGGACGCGACTATAAGAACAAGCGCCGGATTTCGATCGAAGCGGCCGAAGAAGGCGCGGATGCAGTCGAATACATGGTGCCGAAAGGCAAACACATCCCCGTGCAAGAAGGCGACTTCGTGCAGAAGGGCGACTACATCATGGACGGCAATCCGGCGCCGCATGACATCCTGTCCATTATGGGTGTCGAGGCGCTTGCTGACTACATGATCGACGAGGTGCAGGACGTTTATCGTCTTCAGGGCGTTAAGATTAACGACAAGCACATCGAAGTCATCGTGCGTCAGATGCTTCAGAAGTGGGAGATCCAGGATTCTGGGGAAACTACGCTTTTGAAGGGCGAGCATGTCGACAAAGCTGAGTTCGATGCGGCGAACGAGAAAGCAACGGCCGAAGGTCGTCGTATGGCACAGGGCGAGCCGATCCTTCTGGGGATCACCAAGGCGTCCTTGCAGACACGTTCGTTCATCTCTGCAGCGTCGTTCCAGGAAACCACGCGGGTTCTGACCGAAGCTTCGGTTCAGGGTAAGCGCGACACGCTGGTCGGTCTGAAAGAGAACGTCATCGTGGGTCGTCTGATCCCGGCGGGTACTGGTGGGGCAACTCAGCAAGTTCGTCGCGTGGCAGCTGAGCGTGACCTAAAGGTCATTCAGGAAGCGCGCGCCGAGGCGGAAGCTGCGGCAGCGCTTGCTGCACCAGTGATGGAAGACATCGAGGTGACGGAGATTGACACCGATCTGGTGGAGACCCCGGAGAGCCGCGACTGATAGTCGTCGCCCTGTAGAATTGAAAAAGCCCCGCATTTTGCGGGGCTTTTTTATGGTGTCGGGGTTCGGCGGCCGCGAGGGATCGGGAGTCGGAAGCCCCTCGTGAATTCCGAGATATTCCTGGACTGCGAACGCGTATTTTTTATGAAACGCCTGCGAAAATCTTGAATTTTTATGGATGTTTCTGCTGCACGCTGCGCCATTCACGGTGCAGGGAAACCCAAAATTTTTTGAATTTACCACTGAAGGTCAGCGCTTCAGGGCTTCACAAAGGCTCACTTGGTCTAATTGTAATTTTTTTTTGACAACGATGATGGAAGTGAAAGTGACAGGTGCGTCAACTTGACGCCAGTGATGTTTCTCGTGGGCACGTTGCTGACAGGACTGGGGGCGGGATTGTTCGGCCATGCAACTTTGACGGCGTCTATTCGTCTTGCGCCTAAAGACCGCATTGGTCTGGCGCTTGGGGGGCGGTACAGGCGACGGCGGCTGGGGTAGGCATCGCTCTTGCGGGTATCGTTCGCGACGTGATCTTAAGGGCTCAAGGCGCTGGATTGACGCCAAACACGCCCTATAATGTGGTATTCACGATTGAAGCTTTGGTCCTGGCAATTGTTGTGGGGCTTCCAATGGCATCCCGGGCGCGTCGCGCACAGCAAACAGACGTGCACCGGACCGGCGCGACGACCACAAACAGTCAGAGACTGTGGAGGTATCATGACACCGGTAATCATGCGGTATTTCGACAGCGTAGAGCAGGCCCGTTCGGTCAAATACGAACGTGTGCGCCATAGAGGGTTTTCTTTGAGGATCTTAAGTTTTTATGAAGAGGTCGATGGTCTTGTGGACGCGCTGAACGCGTAATCTGTCGAGATTGAAACCGCCCGGGCCTATGAAGAGCGTATGGCAAGGGGGCGGTGCGGTCATTTTGGTCAGGGCTGGCTACAAGCCGCTCAGCGTGCCTAATACAACACGTGAAGTGATGGCCGAGATGGGCGCTGCCGACATGGGCAGCTTGACCGAAGAGATTTACGTCAAGGATCAGCTGCGCCCGATGCTCAGCATCCATGCGGACCATCCTCTTATGCTGTCGTGCCCAAGCGATCCGACGAGCCGTAGCCTTCCGATGGCCGACTGGCCGATCCCTTTAGCCGTCACAAGCCATTTGCCGAAACGCTGTTTCCACGCCATGCCCGGATGGCTAATTTCCCATGGCCACCGCTGATGAGCGACTCTGAGATTTCGGTTTCCAAGATGCTGGGAATTCCGACAGTGATCCGGCGCTAGCCCGGTCAAAAAAACTACGGAAGGCTATCAGATACTACAATTCGCTGGCTGGGCATTCTCATTCCAACTAAGCCTCACCGCATGACTTTGACCCCCAATCTTCGCGGCGCGCTTTTGATGACGGGGGCGATGACGGCGTTTACTGTCAATGATGCGTTCATGAAGCTGTTAAGCGACCATGTGCCTTTCTTTCAGTTGCTGTTCCTCAGAAGCGGCGCTGTCGTTGTGTTGATTGGCTTGATGGCCTGGCGGGCAGGGGCGTTTTCGGCTCCGGTGTCTTCAAAAGACAAAGCGCTTATCGGTCTGCGAACTGTGGCAGAGATCGGGTCGGCGTACTTTTTCCTGAATGCGTTGTTCAATCTTCCGATAGCGAATGTCACGGCGATCATTCAGGCGCTGCCGCTGACGGTCACGCTTGGGGCGGCCCTGGTTCTGAGAGAGCAAGTCGGGTGGCGACGGTTCCTTGCGATCGGAGTTGGGTTCGCCGGCGTGATGATCATTGTCAGGCCGGGGAGTGACGGGTTCACGATCTACTCGGCCTATGGGTTGCTGGCTGTGGTTTGTGTGACTGCGCGCGACCTTGCGGCGCGCAAGCTGAACGCTGAGGTGCCGTCGTTGATGGTTGCTTTTGTGGCAGGTGCCGGCGTGTTGCTGTTTTCGGCAACGGGGGCCGCGTTCATTGACTGGCAGCCTATGGGGCGCGGTGATTTCGTGCTTTTAGCTTTCGCGGTGTTTGCGATCATCGGTGGCTATCTGTTCTCGGTCATGGCGATGCGAGTCGGCGAGATCGGAGCAGTGGCGCCGTTCCGATACACATCGCTTTTGGCTGCTCTTCTGCTTGGGGTTTTTGTTTTCGGCGAGTGGCCGGACACTTGGACGCAGATCGGGGCAATGATCGTTGTTGCGACCGGGCTTTTCACCCTTTGGCGCGAGCGAAAATCGGCGCGCGGGACACCTAAGGGCATTCGGGTGCGATAAGGGCCTCGGGCGCTGTTGACAGTACTGGCGACTCTGGCTAGAACGCGCCCACTTGGCCTCTCGGGTTGATCGCCTGACATGCCTTTAACAGATGTAAGTGGTCACGATCCGGACTGAATGGTCCCGATCCTCTGGATACCCACCGCGTGCCCCCGAAGATTGGGAGCGCTGCGGTTTACTGCGTTGTCGTGGACGCACGAAGACGCGACGACGAGCCGGGGCATGCGCGCCCCAGAATTTAAGATGGCCGGCGATACGCGCGGGTCGAAACAGATAAGTGTTGCAACACGGGGAAGACGAGCCCAATGCCAACGATCCAACAGCTGATCCGGAAACCCCGGCAGCCCAAAGTAAAACGCTCGAAGTCGCTGCACCTTGAGGGATGTCCTCAAAAACGTGGTGTATGTACGCGGGTGTATACAACGACACCGAAGAAGCCGAACTCGGCCATGCGGAAGGTTGCCAAAGTGCGCCTGACAAATGGTTTCGAGGTCATCAGCTATATCCCGGGTGAGAGCCACAACCTTCAGGAGCACTCTGTGGTTCTGATCCGTGGCGGCCGGGTAAAAGACCTTCCTGGTGTTCGTTATCACATTCTGCGCGGTGTTCTGGATACCCAGGGCGTCAAAGACCGTAAGCAGCGTCGTTCGAAGTACGGCGCTAAGCGTCCGAAGTAAGAGGAATACGAGATGTCCCGTCGTCACGCCGCCGAGAAGCGCGAAGTTCTGCCCGATGCCAAGTATGGCGACCGGGTTCTGACAAAGTTCATGAACAACCTCATGGTTGATGGTAAGAAATCCATCGCCGAACGCATCGTTTACAATGCGTTTGAGCGGGTTGAAGACCGCCTGAAGAAGTCTCCGTTGGAAGTTTTCCACGAAGGCCTCGAGCTCATCAAGCCATCGGTCGAGGTTCGCTCGCGCCGTGTGGGTGGTGCAACCTATCAGGTGCCTGTCGAAGTGCGTCCCGAGCGTCGCGAAGCGTTGGCCATTCGCTGGCTGATCGCTGCTGCGAAGTCCCGCAACGAGAACACCATGGAAGAGCGTCTTGCCGGTGAAATGGCAGATGCGGTGAATGGTCGTGGCTCTGCGGTGAAAAAGCGCGAAGACACCCATAAGATGGCCGACGCCAACAAAGCGTTCAGCCACTACCGCTGGTAAAGACTTTCAGGAGCAGCCCTAATGGCACGCGAATATCCTCTCGAGCGCTACCGTAACTTCGGGATCATGGCGCATATTGACGCCGGCAAGACCACGTGTTCCGAGCGCATCCTTTTTTATACAGGCAAGTCGCACAACATTGGCGAAGTGCACGATGGCGCTGCGACCATGGACTGGATGGAGCAAGAGCAGGAACGTGGCATCACGATCACGTCCGCTGCGACCACCACGTTCTGGGAGCGCACTGAGGACGGCGACACCCCTGACTCGGCTAAGCACCGCCTGAACATCATCGACACCCCTGGCCACGTTGACTTCACTATCGAAGTTGAACGTTCGCTTGCGGTTCTTGACGGAGCGGTTTGTGTTCTGGACGCCAACGCCGGTGTCGAGCCGCAGACTGAAACAGTTTGGCGTCAGGCTGACCGTTACAAGGTTCCGCGGATCGTGTTCGTGAATAAGATGGACAAAATCGGCGCTGACTTCTTCAACTGCGTTCACATGATCCAAGACCGTACAGGGGCCACGCCATGCCCGATCCAGATCCCAATTGGGGCAGAGACCGAGCTGGAAGGCATGATCGACCTTGTCACCATGGAAGAATGGGTCTGGGAAGGCGAAGATCTGGGCGCGTCCTGGGTCAAAAAGCCGATCCGTGACAGCTTGAAGGCGCAAGCCGATGAATGGCGTGCCAAGATGATCGAAGTTGCCGTCGAAATGGACGACGACGAGATGGAAAAATATCTAATGGACGGCGCTGAGCCGGACGTTCCAACTTTGCGACGCCTTATTCGTGCTGGCACTTTGGCCATTAAATTCATCCCTGTTATGTGTGGATCTGCGTTTAAGAATAAAGGTGTTCAGCCGCTTCTCAACGCTGTGATCGACTACCTGCCAAGCCCAATCGACGTTGTCGACTACATGGGCTTCAAGCCGGGCGACGACACCGAGACCCGTAACATCCCGCGTCGTGCTGATGACAGCATGCCGTTCTCGGGACTTGCGTTCAAAATCATGAACGACCCGTTCGTGGGGACTTTGACCTTCGTGCGCGCCTATTCGGGCACGCTTTCGAAGGGCGACACGATGCTGAACTCGACAAAAGGCAACACCGAGCGTGTTGGCCGGATGATGATGATGCACTCGAACGACCGCGACGAAATCACCGAAGCATTTGCTGGTGACATCATCGCGCTTGGTGGCCTGAAGAACACAACGACTGGCGATACTCTTTGCGACAAGAGCGATCCGGTCGTTCTGGAAACTATGACGTTTCCTGATCCCGTTATCGAGATCGCGGTCGAGCCGAAAACAAAGGCTGACCAGGAGAAGATGTCCTTGGGTCTGCAGCGTCTGGCTGCCGAGGACCCGTCTTTCCGCGTTGAGACCGACATCGAGTCGGGTCAGACGATCATGAAGGGTATGGGCGAACTTCACCTCGATATCCTCGTTGACCGTTTGAAGCGTGAATTCAAAGTTGAAGCGAACATTGGTGCGCCTCAGGTGGCTTACCGCGAGACGATTTCGCGCGAGACCGAGCACACCTACACCCACAAGAAACAGTCGGGTGGTTCGGGTCAATTTGCTGAAGTGAAGATGATTATCACTCCGACAGCTCCGGGCGAAGGGTATTCCTTCGAAAGCAAGATTGTTGGTGGTGCGGTGCCAAAGGAATACATTCCGGGCGTCGAAAAGGGTGTAAAGTCGGTTATGGACTCCGGTCCGCTTGCTGGCTTCCCGGTCATCGACTTCAAGGTTCAGCTGATCGACGGTAAATTCCACGACGTGGACTCGTCCGTTCTTGCCTTTGAAATCGCCGCACGTCAGTGGATGCGCGAAGCGATGAAGAAAGCGGGCGCCAAGATGCTCGAGCCGATCATGAAGGTCGAAGTTGTGACGCCAGAAGACTACACCGGCAGCATCATCGGCGATCTTACATCGCGCCGGGGTCAGGTGACCGGTCAGGATCCACGCGGCAATGCGATTGCGATCGACTGTATGGTGCCGCTGGCAAATATGTTTGGCTATATCAATAACTTGCGTTCGATGTCTTCGGGCCGTGCGCAGTTTACGATGCAGTTCGATCACTACGAAGCGGTCCCGCAAAACATTAGTGAAGAAATTCAGTCCAAGTACGCGTAAGCGCGTTCTTGGTCAGTAGAAGACAGACAGGAGGCCATCATGGCAAAGGCAAAGTTTGAACGTAACAAACCGCACGTTAACATTGGCACGATTGGTCACGTTGACCACGGCAAGACGACGCTGACTGCGGCGATCACGAAGTATTTCGGTGACTTCCAGGCGTATGACAAGATTGATGGCGCGCCGGAAGAGAAGGCACGCGGGATCACCATTTCGACGGCACACGTCGAATATGAAACCGAAGCACGCCACTATGCGCACGTCGATTGCCCGGGCCACGCTGACTATGTGAAGAACATGATCACCGGTGCGGCTCAGATGGACGGCGCCATTCTGGTTGTGAACGCAGCTGACGGCCCAATGCCACAGACGCGCGAGCACATC
>NZ_JBVCWP010000050.1:0-18390 GCF_057460485.1 Boseongicola sp. | reverse complement strand
CCACGCAACATCGGCGCGCTTTGCACTTTGGAAACGGCCGGGTTTGCCCCAAGCCCGTCGGTGAACGCGTTAAGTTGCCCAGGCTGGATGTCGACCATGAAAAAGGACGGCGCGATCTCGGGAAGATCGCGCGCGATGGCGCCGCGAAGGTTAGCGTCAATCTGCCCGACCGCCGCCAGAACAGTCAGGCCAAGGCCAAGTGACAGAACCACCGAAACGGCCTCGCCGCCAGGACCGCCAACCGACCCAAGTGCCAGACGTACCGCGCTGCGCCCCCGCAGCGCGCGCGCACTGGCTAGACGGCGCGCAATCAAGCGGACGGCCCAAGCCGCCCCCACCAAAACGATGAAAGACACCGCCAGACCGAAAGCCGACCAGACCGTCAAACCACCCAAACCAGAAAACTGTGCCGCAAGGGCCACCAGCAAAACAAACAGGAAAAGCGTCAAGCCGATCCAGCGCCACCGGGGCCACCCCTGCCCGGCACCGCCGGCATCGCGAAACAGCGTGGCGGCGCGCACATCTTCGGTTTGCGCAAGCGGCCAGATGGTGAAAATTAGCGCCGCCAACACCCCGTAAATCCCGGCTTCGACCAACGGCATCGGATAAAGCGTGACGGCTGCGGGAACTGGCAAACGCGCCTCAATGAGCGGCGCAAAAAAGATCGGGACGATCGCCCCCAAGATCAGGCCAAGCGTCACACCCAGCACGGTCAGGACGCCTATCTGGATAAAATAGCTTAAGAATATCGTGCGGCTTTCGGCGCCCAGTGTTTTCAAAGTTGCGATGACTTCAGTCTTTTCGCTGAGGTACGCGCGCACCGCTGACGACACACCAACGCCGCCCACGGCAAGGCCGGCAAGCCCGACCAGCACCAGAAACGAGCCCAGACGGTCAACGAATTCCGCGATCCCCGGCGCTCCGTTTCGCTTGTCGCGCCAACGGGCCCCGGTGATTTCGCCTTTGGCTTCTAGTCTTAGCGCATCAAGATCGACGCCCTCTGTCAGCCGCAGCTTGTATTCCGTTTCAAACAGGGTGCCGGGCTGTATCAGGCCGCTGTTTTCCAGTGCCGTGGTGCGTACAAGTGTTCTCGGTCCAAGGGCAAAACCGGACGCTGCAGAATCTGGTTCGCGGATCAGGGCGGCGGTCAGACGAAAATCCTGTTCGCCCAGGCGAAACGTCTCGCCGACCTTCATTCCCAGTCGTGCGATCAATACAGGATCCATCACAGCGCCGGGGACGGCGTTCGTGATGCCCAGCGCAGCTTCAAGCGGCATGACAGGGTCCAAAGTCACTGCACCGTAAAGCGGATAGGCCGAATCCACGCCCTTAACTTGTGTTAATCCGCGCTCCGCTACTTCGCCAGATCTGAACACGGCGAGTGATCGGAAATCGACCATTTCCGAGACCGCTTCAGCACTGGCGTCGATCCACGCGCGCTCGTCCGTGTCCGCAAAGCGATAGGTTAACTGAAGCGCTGCATCGCCACCCAATATGACTGCGCCTTCGCGGTCCAAACCGCCACGAATGCTCTCGCGCACGCTGCCGATCGCGGCAATTGCGCCGACGCCCAGCGCCAGACAGGCAAGGAAAACGCGAAAGCCCTTCAGGCCACCGCGCAGTTCGCGCCGCGCAATTCTGCCAGCAATAGCCAGGCTCATTCGGCGGCCTTTGCATGTTCATCTGAAGACAATGTCCCGTCCTGAAGCCGGATCACCCGATCACAGCGTTCGGCAAGCTCAGGCGCATGGGTGACCAGCACCAAAGTCGCGCCATACCTGTCGCGCAGGCCGAACAGCAAATCCATGATCGCCTGCCCCGTAATCCCGTCAAGATTGCCGGTTGGTTCGTCGGCTAAAAGGATGTCGGGTCGCGGTGCGGCAGCGCGCGCCAGAGCGACGCGCTGTTGTTCGCCGCCCGACATTTGCGCTGGATAGTGATCCACGCGGTTGCCAAGACCGACGGCCTCAAGTTCGGCCCTCGCGCGCTCGAACGCATCGTGCACGCCAGCCAATTCCAAAGGTGTCGCCACATTTTCAAGGGCGGTCATTGTCGGAATTAGGTGGAAAGACTGGAACACCACGCCCATATGCCCTCTGCGGAAGCGGGCTAATGCGTCCTCGCCGAGCGATGTCAGATCGTGGCCCAGCGCCACAACCGACCCGCTTGAGGCACGTTCCAGTCCGCCCATGAGCATAAGGAGCGATGATTTGCCTGACCCCGACGGACCAACAAGCCCAACCGTCTCGCCGCGCCCAATATCAAGCGTGATGCCTTTTAGAATGGCAACGCGCCCCGCATTGCCGTCCAGCGACAAGGTGGCGTCTTTCAGGGACAAGATCGCTTCCGTCATTCATCATGCTCCGATGCAAAGGCTTAGAAAGGCATATGGTGTAATACGCGATATTCGCAACGTCGGATTGATTGTCTTTTCATCCACCGGCCTTGCTTTTGCCAACCCCGTGACGATTGCGGCGCTCGGCGACAGCCTTACGCAGGGCTTTGGTCTTGTGGCGAACGAAGGGTTTGTTCCACAATTGGAAAGTTGGTTAATTTCCCAGGGCGTCGAAGTAACATTAATTAACGCGGGCGTCTCTGGTGACACAACTGCGGGCGGCCTTTCCCGGATCGAATGGACTTTGACGCCCGATGTCGACGTCCTTATCATCGCGCTTGGCGGCAACGATCTGTTGCGGGGCATGGACCCCGACGCCAGTCGAGAAAATCTTGATGGCATCTTAAGCATCGCCTCCGCGCACGATCTGGATGTCCTTCTTGTGGGCATGGAAGCGCCGATGAACTACGGCGCGGATTACAAGGCGGATTTTGACACGATGTATCCTGATCTTGCAGCCAAGTACGGCGTGTCGCTTCATCCCAATTTCCTAAATGCACTTACGTCACAGGCAGATCGCGCCGCGACGATCGCGACGTTCATGCAGGGCGACGGCATCCATCCAAATGCTGCCGGTGTGACTTTGATTGTCGAAGATATCGGGCCGTCGGTTCTGCAACTGATCACCGGTGAGGTGAATTAACCAAGCCACTTGCCAAGACCGCGCCGTTTGGGTGATCTGCGCATGCAAAACAACAGGAGCGTGAAAATGGTATCATCCGTCGATCTGAACTCAGACATGGGCGAAGGTTTTGGAACCTGGGCTATGGGCGATGATGGCGCTTTGTTGCAGGTCGTAAGTTCGGCAAATATCGCCTGCGGCTTTCACGCAGGAGACGCTGATATCATGGCAAAAACTATGGGATTGGCAGTTGCGAATGGGGTCGGGATTGGCGCGCATCCGGGGTTTGACGACCTGCGCGGGTTTGGGCGTCACCGCATGGATGTGCCCCGCGAAACCTTGGCAAATCAGGTGAAGTATCAGATCGGGGCGGCCCAAGCGATGGCACGCGCGGCCGGCGGATCGGTCCGGCATCTGAAGCTGCACGGCGCGCTTTCCAACATGGCATCAATCGACGCTGAACTTGCGCGCGCCTGCTACGAAGCCGCGCTGGACGTCGCACCGGACATCATCATCATGGGGCTGGCCGCGACGGCAATGGAGCGGGTTGCACGCGATCTTGGCTGCGCTTGGGCGGGCGAAATATTTGCAGATCGCGCTTACAATGCAGACGGAACATTGGTTGACCGCGGCCTGCCCGGTGCGATGATCCATGAGGCGGACGAGGCAGCGAAACGGATGGTTGCTATGGTCGAAGCGGGCGCGATTTTGACATCTGACGGAACGCGTTTGAAGACGCGGATCGACACAATTTGTGTGCACGGGGACAGCGCACACGCCGTCAATCTTGCGCGCGAGGTCAGGGCCGAGTTGGAAAATGCGGGGATTAGGGTTCAGGCGTTTTCGGGCAAGCCGCTTTAATGAGGATTAAGCCGCCTTGGTTAACAACGGGGCGGCAAGGCGCGCAATCAAGGCTTGGATGCGGTCAGATTGCACCCCAGTGAACTGCGCAAAATCCAGATCATCTTCAATCTCGGCAAGCTCGGCCGGACTTAAAGATTTTATCACTTCAACAAGATGTGACGGGTCCAAAGGACCACGGTTCAACCGGTCACAAATGTCGTTTTTGAGATCTTCTTGCATGTCCAACATAACATACCTCACTCGCAATAATTTACCGTTTACTCTTTAATCTTAACAGAATGGCTTGGATTTTTCCATGTTTTGATCTGGGCAATCATCGGACGCGGCAGAAACACACTGTTTCCAATAGCGAATGCCCCACTATCAAACTATCCGAAAAATAGACGAAACGCGCCGCAATTTGGCCCGGTTCACCGGCCATAAGGAAAGGGTAACCAGTTGTTGTTCTTAAAAGTGAAAATAAAATGAAAATCTGCGAGACAATCGCCTGCGCCACGCGCATGGACATCAAAAGCTACCTATACTTCGTTGTTTCTACCGGCCTCTTCCAGACTTACCGGGGATGGGTGTCCGTAGGCCGTCCGAACCCACACGTCAAAGTCATGAAGCGTAAAGAAACCACGACGCGAGCCGAGATAGCGACGCTTTTCCATCTGAGCCGCTGCTCTTAGATATCAGCCTCGCCCAAACAAAAAGGCCGCCCAAATCTGGGCGGCCTTTTGCATTTCAATCAGCTTGAAACGTGATCAAATATCATCTTCCAAGGCTTCAACCGCTTTTTCAAGGTCCTCTTTCGAGACCTCTTTCTCGCTGGTCTTCACTTGCTCAAACATGTGATCGACGACTTTGTCCTCGAAGATCGGCGCTTGTAGTTGCTGGCGCATCTGCGGGTTTTTCTGAACATATTCGAAGAACTGCCGCTCCTGACCCGGGTACTGACGCGCCTGGTTCATGACCGCCTGGGTCATTTCAGCGTCCGTCACTTCGACTTCGGACTTCTGCCCAACCTCGGCCAACAAAAGACCCAGACGTACACGGCGCTCGGCTAGTTTTTTGTGCTCCTCGGTCGGCTCGACATTGTCGTGGTCGTGGCCCTGAACGTCAGGGTTTTCCTCGTGCCACAAGCTATGCGCGATCTGTCCGGCTTCGGCTTCAACAAGGGACGCCGGAAGGTCGAAGCTGACAGCTTTATCAAGCGCGTCCAGAAGACCCCGCTTCATAATCGCGCGAGACGCACCAGTGTATTCGGCTTCAAGACGCTCGGTAACCTGCGCTTTCAGCGCGTTCAGATCGTCGGCGCCGAACTTCTTGGCAAGCTCATCGTCAATCTCAGCAGGCTTTGGTTCCTTGACCGCTTTCACAGTCACGTCGAAGATCGCAGGCTTTCCGGCGAGGTCGGCGTTGCCGTACTCCTCGGGGAAGGTGACCTATACCGCCTTCTCGTCGCCGATTTTCACGCCGACAAGCTGCTCTTCAAAGCCTGGAATAAATTGCCCGGACCCAATGACAAGCGGGAAATCCTCGGCAGCGCCACCTTCAAAGGCTTCGCCGTCGACCTTACCGAGAAAGTCGATCACAACCTGATCGCCATCTTTGGCTTTCGAAGTCTTCTTGCGATCTTCAAAGTTCTGGGCGTTCTCAGCAAGCGACGCCAGCGCTTCCTCGATGGACGCGCCGTCAGCCTTCACGACCAGCTTTTCAAGCTTGATCTTGCTATAATCAACGTCCGGTATCGCTGGAAGAGCTTCGTAGCTCATGTTGACTTCGACGTCGTCGCCTTCTTTCCAGTCCTCGTTGGCCATTTTGACTTCGGGCTGCATCGCTGGGCGATCGCCGGAATCCTCAAAGTGCTTGGACATCGCGCCATCGACGCTTTCCTGCATGGCTTCGCCCAGAACACGCGGACCATACTGCTTTTTCAGCAGGGCCATCGGGACTTTACCTTTTCGGAAGCCCTTCATTTCAATGTCGGGAGCGGCTTCGGTCAGTTTTTCGCTTACCTTGGCTTCAAGCTCGGCGGCTGTGATAGTGATGCTGTAGCCGCGCTTCAGCCCTTCGTTCTGGGTCTCGGTGACCTGCATGTCTTACCTCTTAGATTGCCCAACCGGCGCAGTCCGGGCAGGCGGAAATTCAGCGGCCCTTCTAGGCAAGAGGGGCTTAGGTTGCAAGCCGAAAGGGGGGTGTGATGCCGCAATAGTAAAAGCGGGCTTGGACGTGGCGCGCAAGTATGGAGCGAAGATGCACCAAAGCGCAAAGCCCGCTCGGGCGCTGGGCAGGCTTTGCTGTCTGTGCGGCGCGGGCTGATGGGTGTCAGGGTGATCTGAGCTGTCAGATGTCTGGGTGTGGATCACATTATGTCGCTTTGCCGGGGCGTTGCGCCATTTGCGAACCACCGTTCGGTGGGGGCGTTATTTTGGAAGGGGCATCAGGCAGGAGCGATTGGCGGATGAAATAGCATAGAGGCGTTGGAGAAAGGTGGAGGGGCGCGCTTTTGAGGAGCGCTCTTGTCGTTTCCGCGAAACGACTGCCGTTTGTACTGATGGCAAAGGTAAGTCGTCGTTTCGCCTTGCAAAAACGACGGTGGTGCGGGTGAAGGGACTCGAACCCCCACGCCTTGCGGCGCTTGGACCTAAACCAAGTGCGTCTACCAATTCCGCCACACCCGCATACCGCGCGCTCTCTAACAAAGCATGACGCCGCTGGCGAGAGGGAAAATCACCTACCCCCCTCGCGCTTGGCTTCCAATGTCCATATAAGGCGGCGACCGCATCCGGAGCCTGCCCATGTCTACCAATCTCTCCCCGATCGACATCGCTAAATTCGCCGCGGCCAAGCGTGCCAGCGCCTTCGTAAAATCAGGCATGCGCGTTGGTCTTGGAACCGGATCGACAGCCGCGTGGCTGGTGAAATGTCTTGGGGAACGCGTGCGCGACGAGGGGTTGGACATCACGGCGGTCGCCACATCTTCGCAGACCTCAAAGCAGGCCACGGACGCAGGCATCAAAGTGTCTTCGCTGAACGAAGTGAAATGGCTTGATCTGACGATTGATGGCGCGGACGAATATGACGACGAGCTGAACCTGATCAAAGGCGGCGGCGGAGCCTTGTTGCAGGAAAAAATCGTCGCGACCGCTTCAGACCGGATGATTGTCATCACGGATTCGACGAAGAAAGTAGCCACCTTGGGCGCCTTTCCCCTGCCCGTCGAAGTTCTGGCATTTGGCATGCCGACCACGCAACTTCTTTTGGAAGAAATGTTGAACGGTTTAGATGTTATGGGCAACACATCGACGCCTCGGATGGCGGGCGATGACTTGTTCGTAACCGATGAAGGCAACCATATTCTTGATCTGCATCTGGGGCGGATCGGGAATGCGCGGCAGTTGGCACTGATCCTTAATCAGGTGCCCGGTGTGGTTGAAAACGGGCTGTTCATAGATATTTGCGATGTGATCGTCACCGGACACGGGGACGGCACTGTCGAAACCTACGACATCAATTCGGGCGAGACCGATACGGCTCAGTTCCTGCCAGAGCCTGTTGAAAACGTCTTTCGGGACGACGGAGTATAATCGCGATGAGCTATGACGTTGATCTCTTTGTCATCGGGGGTGGCTCGGGTGGTGTGCGGGCCGCGCGTACTGCTGCGGCAACTGGTGCGAAAGTTGCCTTGGCCGAAGACAGCCGGATGGGTGGCACCTGCGTCATCCGGGGCTGCGTGCCGAAGAAACTTATGGTTTTTGCCAGCGAATTTCGCCAAAGCGCGGCTCTGGCGCAGCAATATGGCTGGAGCGCGACGGCAGGCGAATTCGACTGGACAATGTTTCGCGCCAAGCTTGATCGCGAGCTTGACCGGCTGGAAAAGGTCTATCGCAATCTGCTGAACGGCTCGGGTGTGACGATCCATGATGCCCGCGCGACGATGGCGGACGCCCACACGGCGGCGTTGTCGAACGGCAACACTGTAACGGCCGAAACCATCCTTGTGGCCACTGGCGGGCGTCCTGTGCGCCCGGAACAGCCGAATGCGCGTCTTGGTTTGGTGTCAGACGACATTTTCAACATGGAGACTTTGCCGAAATCGATACTCATTATCGGCGGTGGATACATCGCAAGCGAATTTGCCTGTATTTTAAATGGTCTTGGCGTGGACGTGACGCAGTATTATCGCGGTGCTCAGATCTTGCGGGGCTTTGATGACGAGGCGCGCGGTCTGGTGGCCGAAATGATGCAGGAGAAGGGGATCAACCTTCACCTTGGCACCAATATTGTAGAGATGCGGAGCGCTGCCGACGCTGACCCCGACATGCGGGTGCCAGCTCATGAGCCTGTGCCAGAGGCCAGCGCGGATGCCGTTGGCAAGCCAGTTTGGGTGAAGGCCACGAACGGCGATGCCCGCGTATTTGATGCAGTGATGTTTGCCACCGGGCGCGCGCCGAACTCGCATGGCCTTGGGCTGGAAGCGCTTGGCGTCAATATCAACCGTCGCGGTGCAATCGAGGTCGATGAGTATTCAAAGACAGCTGTGTCGAACATCTATGCCATTGGGGATGTGACCGATCGCATTCAGTTGACCCCTGTGGCAATCCGCGAGGGCATGGCGTTCACCGAGACCGTCTACAAGAACAACCCGACAAAGCCCGATCACGAGTTGGTCGCCTCGGCTGTCTTCACGCAGCCTGAACTTGGCACTGTGGGTCTGACCGAAGAACAGGCCCGCGAAATCGAAACGATCGACGTTTATTGCACGTCTTTCCGCCCAATGCGCACGGCTTTCGCCGAAAGACCGGACCGCGTATTGATGAAGCTGATCGTGTCGAAAGAAAAACGCACGGTGCTGGGCTGTCAGATCGTCGCAGAGGGCGCCGGCGAATTGATCCAGATGGTGGGCATTGCAATCAAGGCAGGCCTAACCAAAGAGGACTTTGATCGCACCGTTGCGGTGCACCCGACGATGTCAGAAGAACTGGTAACGATGCAAAACCCTGTTAGAAGCGCTTGAAATATACCCTTTTAAGCATCAGGTAGCGTTGCAAGCGATAGAAACGGAAAAAAATAGGGAAATGACCTTACATGGCCAATAACAATGGCGGACCTTGGGGCGGCGGCTCTGGCGGAGGCGGCGATGACGACGACGGCGACGATCGTCGCCCAGAACGGCGTCCCGGACAGGACGGACCGCAAATCCCCGAAATTGAAGAGATTATGAAAAAAGGCCGGGAGCAACTGCGCGTCCTTATGGGCGGTCGCGGTGGCGGAAATGGCCCGAACGGCGTCGGCGGTGGCGGCGGTGGCCAAGGGCCAAAGCTGACACGCGGCACCATTGGGCTTGGTCTGGTGGCTGTGGTCGCCCTCTGGGCGTTCCAGTCGTTTTACACGGTGCGCCCTGAAGAGCAGTCGGTGGAATTGTTCCTTGGCAAATATTCGGCCACCGGCAATCCGGGCCTGAACTTTGCGCCTTGGCCGCTGGTCATCGCAGAAGTCATTCCTGTGACGCGAGAGCAGTCGGAAGACATCGGCATGGGTCGTTCAGGGTCTTCGGGCGGCGATGGACTGATGCTGACGACGGACGAAAACATCATTGACATCGATTTTCAAGTTGTCTGGAATATCAACGACCCGGCGAAATTCTTGTTCAACTTGCGCGATCCTCAACAGACGGTTCGCTCAGTGTCGGAATCAGCGATGCGCGAAATTGTTGCCGGAAGCGAGCTTGCGCCAATTCTGAACCGTGATCGTGGCCAGGTTGAGCAGGACGCCTTTGAATTGATCCAGACCACGTTGGATAGCTACGACGCCGGCATCAATATTATCCGCGTCAACCTAGACAAAGCTGACCCGCCTGGCGAAGTGATCAACAGTTTCCGCGAAGTTCAGGCAGCTGAACAAGAACGCGATAGGCTGGAACGACAGGCTGACGCCTATGCCAACACTGTTGTGGCGGGAGCCCGTGGTGAAGCGGCGCAGGTTTTGGAAGAATCCGAAGGTTATCGTGCGCGCGTTGTGAACGAAGCACAGGGTGAGGCAAGTCGCTTTACGGCCGTTTTGCAAGAATACCAGCTGGCGCCAGAAGTGACGCGTCGTCGTCTTTATATCGAGACCCTTGAGAAGGTTCTTGGTGATGTCGAAAAGATCATTCTCGACGAAGGCGTTGGCGGTCCAAACGGACAGGGTGTTGTGCCCTACCTGCCACTGAACGATTTGCGTCGCACCCCATCGACGGGAGGTAACTGATATGCGTGCCGGAACAATTATTCTAGTCGCTGGCGTCTTTGGCCTCATCGCAATCCTATCTTCGGTTTTCATAGTGGACGAACGCGAGAAGGCCCTTATCCTTCAGTTTGGTCAAATCCGCGACGTGAAGGAAGAGCCGGGGTTGGCGTTTAAAATCCCGTTCATTCAGGAAGTCGTGCGTTACGACGACCGTATCCTTTCGCTGGACACGCCTCCGATCGAAGTCACCCCTTCGGATGACCGACGTCTCGTCGTCGACGCGTTTGCACGTTACCGGATCGCAGATGTGATCCAGTTCCGTCAGGCGGTTGGTGTCGGCGGCCTGCGAGCGGCTGAAGACCGGCTGGCCTCGATCCTGCAAACGCAGATCAGGGCGGTTCTGGGTTCGGCTGGTGTTACGTCGAATACGATCCTGTCCTCTGATCGCGCCAGTCTGATGGTGCGTATTCGAGACCTTGCGCAACTGCGAGCTCGGGCCCTTGGCCTCGACGTTGTCGACGTCCGCCTGAAGCAAACAAATCTGCCCGAGCAGAACCTTGAGGCGACGTTTGCCCGTATGCGTGCAGAACGTGAGCGCGAAGCCGCAGACGAGGTCGCGCGTGGTGCCGAAGCCGCGACGCGGGTTCGTGCGCAAGCGGATCGTACCGTGGTCGAATTGGTCTCGGAAGCAAAACGCGAAAGCGAGATTGTACGCGGTGAAGCGGATGCGGAACGCAACGGCATCTTTGCTGCGGCCTATGGCGCAGATCGGGAATTCTTCCGGTTTTACAGATCGCTGGAGGCTTACGAGAACGCACTTCAGGGCTCAAATTCGACAATGGTGATCTCGCCTGACAGCGAGTTCTTCGAATTCCTGAAATCTGACGGTGGAACCGGAAACTAATGACAACGATTTTACTGGGTCTTGGCCTGGTTCTTGTCTTCGAGGGGCTGGTGTTCGCACTGGCCCCTTCGCGTTTGGAAGACCTGATCAAGATCATCGCAGACACGCCAATCGAGACGCGGCGCGCCTACGGGTTGGCCGCGATTGCTCTCGGGGTTTTGCTGGTCTGGGGCGCAAACGCGATCTGAAGTCGCACGCCTGCCGCGCGCGATCTGAGTTAACCCAACACCGGGCGCGATCTTACACCTCAGTCTTGTGGTTGCGAGGATATCGCCGCTTTGGGGATGTGCTCACCGGCGTCATATTTATTGAGAAGCTGCGATGCGCGATGCTCGGCCTTCCGGATACGGACAGCCGTCGTATAGGCTTCTTGCAGGGTTGGAGACAGTGCGCCAATCTCGTCGGCAGTCCGCCGTTCGATCGTCTCGTCGCCAGTTTTTTCGACCAAATCCAATGCGCGTTTGGCCAGCCCGTCTGCGATCTCTTCCAGCTTTGACACGGCTCGCTCTCCCGCCTGCAATCGGTATTTGCCTTTCTATAGACAGCCTTTTGTGGCGTGGCGAGGGCAGTTGCGCCGAATTCAGCGCCTTCGGTGCCGCAGCCGTGCTTTCACGCGCGCGCCAAACAGGGCATCAGGGGTAAGCAAGGGAGACGCGCATCATGTTTTTATCGGTATTTGATATGTTCAAGGTCGGGATCGGGCCGTCTTCGTCTCATACGATGGGGCCGATGGTGGCCGCGGCGCAATTCCTCGATCAGTTACGCGGCTCGCCCTTTACGGCGCATGGACTTCGCGCATCACTTCACGGGTCATTGGCGTTCACCGGAGTCGGCCACGCGACCGACCGCGCGGTCATTCTGGGGCTGGCGGGGTTCCTGCCCGACACCTACGACCCTGAAAAAGCGGAAGCCGCATTGGTCGACGTTCGTGCAACCAAGTTGGTCTCGCCGGCCGGGCTGCAGAGCCTGGCTTTTGATCCCGATGCAGACCTGTTGTTCGACTATGGCGCAGCACTTTCAGGCCATGCCAACGGCTTGATCCTGATGGCCACAGACGCACAGGGCGATGTGATCTTGCAGGAGACGTTTTACTCGGTCGGCGGGGGCTTTGTGCTGACCGAAGCCGAGCTTGCTTCAGGCAAGGACAGCGATGACGGTGCCCCCGTCCCCTACCCCTTCAAATCGGCCAGCGAAATGCTTGAGATGTGCGCAAAAGCTGGCCGCAGCATCGCCGAGCTGAAGCGCGCCAACGAAGTTTCACGGATGAATGCGGCGGTTTTGGATGCGGGAATGTTGCGCATCTGGGAGGTGATGAAGACCTGCATGGATCGCGGGCTTGAACGTGACGGCATCTTGCCGGGTGGTTTGAAAGTGAAGCGGCGCGCCGCCGCAATACGTCGCGCGCTTGAAGAAGAACGGGGCCGCAATCTGACGGCGCCGCATGTGATCAACGACTGGATAAGCACCTATGCAATGGCGGTGAACGAGGAAAACGCCGCTGGCGGACAGGTTGTGACCGCACCGACGAATGGCGCGGCCGGGGTGATCCCGGCGACGATCCGCTACTGGCTGGACCACGTTCCGGGAGCCAGTGAAAAGCAGATCGGCGACTTCCTTTTGACGGCCGCAGCAATTGGCGGATTGGTAAAGTTTAACGCCTCGATCTCAGGCGCCGAATGCGGGTGTCAGGCCGAGGTCGGCTCCGCGTCGGCGATGGCCGCAGCCGGGTTGGCAGCAGTCTTGGGGGGCTCGCCCGAGCATATCGAGAATGCCGCAGAGATCGCTTTGGAGCATCACCTTGGGATGACCTGCGATCCAGTCAAAGGGTTGGTGCAGGTACCATGTATCGAGCGCAACGGGCTTGGCGCGATCAAGGCAGTTTCAGCAGCATCCCTGGCTTTGCGCGGTGACGGGACCCATTTTGTGCCGCTGGATGCAGCGATCGAGACGATGCGCCAAACCGGTCAGGATATGAGTGAAAAGTACAAGGAAACCGCACTGGGTGGATTGGCTGTAAACATCCCAAACTGCTGAACACCGGGTAAACCAGTCGTCTGAGTAGGCTTTCGGGATGGGAAAAAAGCGGCTAAAGCACTGTCGTGTAATATTCTACCGTCAAATATCAACGTCGGCTCTACGTAGGTATTGCATCCGTGCAGGCGTGCGCGATTGTAAGGTTGCATTACCCAAACGCACACCGCGCATAAAGTCATAGTGTTAAAGATGTGATTGACCGAGCGAGCGCCTAAAACGCTTCTGGTTTGGCTTCGCGAGCCATGTGATCGAGAACTCCGTTCACAAACTTCGGCTCGCGTCCATCAGGGAAGAAAGCCTTGGCGACGTCGACGAATTCATTGATCACAACTTTGGGTGGCGCCTCGCCTTCGATCAACTCGGCACCCGCCGCACGGAAAAGCGCGCGCAATGTCGGGTCAATCCGGTTAATCGGCCATTTCGCCACCAAACCACGGTCGGTCATCTGGTCAATCTTCGCCTGCCAGTTTACCGCGTCGGCGATCAGACGCTCAAAAAGAGCAACGTCGCCTTCTGCAAGCTCGACCCCGTCATATTCCGCGCCAAAACGATGCGTTTCAAACTCTTCGCGCACGCTTTCAACGGTTTGGCCCGAAGCCTCCATCTGGAACAATGCCTGCACTGCATAGAGCCGTGCTGCGGACTTCATTTGCCGTTTCGTTGTCGTCATGCGGTGGTCGGTCCTTCGCTGTCACCGGCCATGAGAATGTCCTGCGTGAAACCAATTTTCTTCTTGGGTTGCCCAAAGCGGCGCGCCAAAGCGATAAGGTGAAGCGCAGCAGCAGCAGCCCCGCCTGCAGTGTCCAAACGGTCGGTATCAGCGCGTTCTTCCGCCTGTTCCATGTTTTCCACCGTGATGATACCATTCCCAACAGCGACACCCTGCAGCCCCAAAAGCATAAGGCCCCGCGCGCTTTCGTTAACCACCACGTCATAGTGGCTGGTACGGCCCCGAATCACGCATCCTAGGGCGACAAAGCCGTCAAAGTTCGACATGCGATGCCCAAGCGCGACGGCCGCCGGAATTTCAAGCGAACCCGGCACTTCGATGGTCTCGTGCGCCGCCCCTGCCCGGTCCAGAACTGCGCGCGCCGAGCCAAGCTGAGAGTCGGATATTTTAGTGTAGTACGGCGCAATCACGATGGCGACTTTCACCGGGTCAGCGAAGGTCGGCAACTCCATGTCATTGTCGGAATGTCCCGCCATCAACCGATCTCCGAGATTCTGCGAGTGCCAACGATTTCGAGACCATACGCCTCTAACCCGACGATTTTTGGCTGTGGTGAATTGGTCAGAAGGATGAGTTCTCCAAGATTAAGCGACGACAGAATTTGCGCACCCAAGCCGTATTGGCGCAACGTCTGCGGCGACACACTATCTTCGGTCACCAGCTTCATTGTTGTGTCGCGTAAAAGCACAAGAACACCACGACCTTCGTCCGCGATAAGCTTCATCGCATCGCCAAATTCGCCCGCGCGCCCTTTGGCGCCAAGACCGATGATATCCAAAACAGGATCAAGCGCATGCATCCGGACAAGGCAGGGCGATTCGCCGGAAATATCGCCTTTTATCAAAACGATATGCTCGTCGCCGTGGGCCGTATCTGTGTAGACGCGCATCATCCACTCGCCACCAAATTCCGAAACAACGGCCTCTTCGCGGCTGATTGCGACGAGATTATCGTGACGACGGCGATAGGCAATCAGGTCGCTGATCGTGCCGATTTTAATGTTGTGTTTCTGGGCGAAGGCGACAAGGTCCGGCAGGCGGCTCATGGTGCCGTCTTCGTTCATAATCTCGCAGATCACACCTGATGGATTCAGGCCCGCAAGGCGCGAAATATCGACGGCCGCTTCAGTGTGGCCTGCGCGGACGAGGACGCCGCCGTCGCGGGCGCGCAGTGGGAAAACATGGCCCGGTGACGCGATGTCTTGCCCGGTTTTTCCGGCGTCGATTGCAACGGCGACGGTGCGCGCGCGATCATGTGCCGAGATCCCGGTCGTCACGCCTTCGCGCGCTTCGATTGACACGGTAAACGCGGTCTCGTGGCGCGACGAATTATGCGACGCCATAAGCGGCAGACCAAGGGCGTCGCAACGCTCGCCCGACAGCGTCAGGCAGATAAGGCCCCGGCCGTAGGTTGCCATAAAGTTAATAGCTTCTGGAGTGGCCATCTGTGCCGGAATAACGAGATCACCCTCGTTTTCGCGATCTTCGTGATCAACGAGGATAAACATGCGGCCGTTGCGGGCGTCTTCGAGGATTTCCTCGACCGACGACACGGCATCGCGCCAGTTTTCTTCGATGGGTCCAGCGGTTTCAAAGGTCATAAGTCAGGTCCGGTTCAGGTTGCGCCTGCGCATAACGGAAGGCTGGCGCGAAGGCCAGAGGGAAGCGGGGTTGGCGCGCGCTCAAGGTGCAGCGGAAAAGAAGCGGTCGCCGGCCAGGTACCCTGAAAGGCGATCGGCCTCGGACCACTCGTGTTTAAAGGCTGTTTCGCGGTTGAAAACGACGCCGTCGGTCGGAATCGATCTCTTAAGGTCAAAGATACACGCGCGTGTTTCGGCCCATGTCTGGGTCAGAACGGCGCAACCTCGGCGCGCAGAATGGTCGGATTAATTTTTTTACAGTGGCAGGGTGGTGGTGCAGGTCCATCAGGGCGAAAGACTGCATATCAATAGTTTTGCGTATTTTTTCGGCGCGTTCTGCGTCAACTTTCGCGGTTTCGCGTAACAGGCGTAGGGCGCTGGACGAGAAAATCAGGGCAAAAATATCTCGGCAGGTGGCAGCACGGATACCGGCGTAGACCTTATAGTCGATGCCAAGGTTACGCGCCCGGCGCACCCGACGGCGCGCCACTTCCTAGGGAAGTGTCGGCAACAGATCGGCCCGCGCACGGTTCAAAGCATAGCGCCGCCATGCGCCACCTTTTTCCATCGTCGAACCACGGTTGTGGCCCAGACTGCTCACAGCGTTTCCGCCAAACGAGCGACGTATCGCGCAAGTGTGTCGATTTCCAGGTTCACCGCATCGCCAACCGCCACGCGGCCCCAGGTCGTGACGGCCTTTGTGTGAGGGATAAAATTGATCCCAAATGATGCGCCATCAACCTCGTTCACGGTAAGCGATGTGCCATTCAGAGTGACCGAGCCCTTGGAGGCGATGAAGCGCGCAAGATCGAGGGGTGCGGTTAATGTGACGCGGGTGCTGTCGCCCTCGTCGTTAACCTTCGTTACTTTCGCAAGTCCGTCTACGTGACCTGACACAATGTGGCCCCCAAGCTCGTCGCCGACTTTCAGGGCACGCTCAAGATTCACGCGGCGTCCAATGGCCCAGGTATCAAGGTTAGTCCTGGACACGCTTTCGGCCGAAATCTGGACATCGAACCAATTCCTTGGCTCGGCCCCCACCGCGATGACAGTCAGACACACTCCATCACAGGCGATCGAGGCGCCGATGTCGATCGTGTCGATATCGAAGACCGTTCCAATGCGGGCGTTCAGGTCACCTTCTTGACGTAGTGAGAGGATTTCTCCCATATCGGTGACGATGCCGGTGAACATGATCAAAGCTCCTCGCGGTTGTTATCTTGGGGTAAACCCCCGACGCGGCTGTCGCAAGGGCGCCCAAGTGTAACAGCGTGCTTTTGGCCAGATGTTCAACGAGATATAATGCCTACTCGCCCTTGGCATTCCTTGTTCCTGCAAGGCCCGCATGGACCGCATGGACCGCATGGACCGCGTTTCAAACGGTTGGCGCGGGCATTGCAAGGCACGGGCGCGGATGTTTCGCGGATTGCGTTGAATGCAGGCGACGCGTTGATCTGGCGCGGCTTGCCGCGATATTGGTCGTTTCCAGTGCGACCGGATGGCTCAGAGGCATTTGTCCATGAAACCTTAGACGCAGAGGTAACCGACCTTGTTTGCTATGGCGCGGCGCGGCCTTTTCACGCGACGGCGCGGCGATTGACCAAGGCGCGCAAGATCACAATCGACGCGTTTGAGGATGGCTACCTCAGGCCCTATTGAGTGACTTCCGAGCGCGACGGGATGAATGCAGATGGGCCCTGAATGCGTTAACACTTGTGAAGATGGAAGAGGCCCTCGCCGCCGGAGCCACCATTCCGGCCCGCGCGACAGATGCCTGGTGCGATATGCGTCAGCACGTGCTCCGGGGCGCGGTCCTCCACGCCGCATTGATCGCCGGATGGCGATCTTATCCGGGCTACATCTCGCACCGGACGCCGGAACCGAACGGAGAACTTTCTCCTATATATCTGAGCCGCTTACTCTCAATGCCATTACGGCGACTAAAGCGAAGGTTCGCAACAGCCCATATCCGCCGTACCACCTTTCCATCCCACGTGGTCCTTTGCTCATTGGCCGATAGTGTCAATTTTCGCGAAAGTTCAACCTTAGAAAGTCAGGCGGTTTTTTGGATCTGGTTCTTGCCGGTTTCGCGAAGGGCGCGCCTCCCGATCATCGCCTCGTCGTAAAGGCGCATCCACTGGAAGATGGTCGCGAGAACCTGCCGCAACTGGTGCGAAAGCTTGCCAAACAGCACGGCATGGCACACCGCACACATTTATTGACCGGCGGTAAACTGGCGCAGCTTTTGGACCGTGCGCAACGTGGTGCAACTTTGAATTCAACGGCTGCCGAGCAGGTCCTGTGGCGCGGATTGCCTCTGAAAGCTTTTGGTAAAGCGACCTACAACCGACCAGAGTGCGTTTTGGATCAACAAGTTGCGGAGTTCTTCACTCGACCTCAACAACCCGACACCGACGCCTACGCAATCTATCGCCGATTTCTGCTCAGGCCGTCACAAATCTCAGGCGGATTTTATGCAAATGCTCCACGAAATACGCTTTTGAGACGCCTTCGAGACCTCCTGCTGGACCCGGACAGCCCCTACGACGCCCTGCGCAATTGCCCTGCGTCCGCCCGGCAACACATTCGCGTCGTCACATAAACGCCCGTGATTATGCTGGAATTCGCGCAATTCGCTGGCTAGGATTCCTACAAAATAGCCGAGGCAGGCAAAAAAATAAGGTCGAGGAGACCGAGCAGTGAGACTTAAAAGCAAACGCCGGGCGCGTTTTGTCGCCCTTTGCGTCGCCACCACGCTTTTGGCTGGATGCGCGCTTCCAAGATCAGGCCCCACCAAGAACGAGATTTTCTCGGGCGCCGTACAGCGGCAGGGCGATTCTTTCGTTGTAACAGTGGACGATCAGGTGACCGCGATGACGTCGGTGATCCCGGCGCTTGGGTTCGCCGAAGGTCTGACAAGTGCTGCCGCGTTGGGGTCGGACGTGATCCGTCCAGGCGACACTTTGGGTCTGACCATCTGGGAAAACGT
>NZ_JBVCWP010000049.1:0-18577 GCF_057460485.1 Boseongicola sp. | reverse complement strand
GTCAGGGCTGCCGTCTTGGATGGAAGGCTCTCACCAGGACAGCTCAGGGCGGCATGATCCCCAAAGTTTTTCCACTCCCCTTCCGGCCAGCTAGGCCCAAACGTCATTTCGACAGTGATCCTTACTTTTATGGCCGGCCTCGTCTTGTTCCCAAAACATTACCTTATCTCAACGACCACCAAGTATTGCCCCCTCCCCCTTTAACTGGCGTCAGTTGCGAAATGGACAGGTCAACGTTCCTGAGGCAACGCTTTATCTGCAGGAAACCCGGGTCGAGGCCCGACAGATGATGGGGATCTGAATTGAGCGTGCGAAATTGCGCACCCCTGACCAGACAAAGCAGGCCAAAGGGGTGCGCAGAACGACAGTATAACTGACTAAAATACCTGTGAATTCTATACCAACCAACTTCCTGCAGTATTGATAATTGTCAATCGACAAGCTTCGGTTTTCCTTTGCTATTCTGCGCCGAGGCGGTTTTATTGATGCGCAAGAGGCGCAAAAGACGTCGTCTTCTTGCATCTGAACTTCAAAACAAGGCGTTTTAGCAGGAATTTGAGACGATATGGCGCGCAAAATATCAAAACCTGCGGTAAAAGTGCGTTGTCACATTAACTCAGTTATCGGCAGATTTCGTCTTCTTGATGGAACTTGGAATCTCTTAAGTCGTTGAAATCCAGTAAACCGTATTTTCAAAAACTTCGATATTTCGACTTAGAAAAGTTAATGTGACAACGCCATGTGACGGGAAAAACTCGGACCATTCCCGCTCGAAGACTTCTCAGTCGATCATTTCGACCAACCGGGCGCGCAGGAGGTCGTCTTGTTCTGCGGGTGGTTTTCTTGGCTTCATATCGTGGCTCGAAATAGCCGGTATCCCGCCTCCATAATACCAAACCCTGCAACCTAGCACAACAAAATCGTGCTATTTTCAAACAAAATCAGTGGGACAGGAGTTATTCAGGGCGAACGAATTAAGCCCAAAAAAAAATGAGGGTCGGTTGATTTTGCGCAATAGGCAAGTGCCCAGATGTCATAGAAACAGTCGTATGGAAAACACGCCTCTCACATTTATCAATCGCGCTGACGCGGGTCGGCAACTGGCCGAGGCTCTGACGGCACTGGGGCTTGACCAGCCCCTGATCTATGCCCTGCCCCGCGGCGGGGTGCCTGTGGCCGTCGAGATCGCAAAGTCGCTTCATGCGCCGCTTGACTTGCTACTTGTGCGCAAAATCGGCGCTCCGCAAAATCCGGAGGTCGCCCTTGGTGCAATTGTCGAGGGCGCGAGCCGACAAATTGTCATCAACGAAAGCGTGAAACGTGCGTCTGGTGCTGATGAGGCTTACATATCGGCTGCTGTGGCCAGCCAAAGAGCCGAGCTTGAGCGACGCAAAAAGCTGTATCTCGGTGATCGGGCAAGGCTGGACCCAAGGGGTCGAGCCGTTGTTGTTGTAGACGATGGGCTGGCCACTGGTGCCACAATGAAGGCGGCGTTGATTGGGCTGAAACGTAGCAATCCAAGGCGGATCATAGTTGCCCTTCCAGTCGCCCCAAAGACGGCTTTGGACGACATCTCCGATCAGGCCGATGACATCATTTGCCTGAATCCAGCAACGGAATTCCGCGGCGTGGGCGGCTTTTATCGCGACTTTCATCAGTTGACGGACGACGAAACAGTGGCACTGCTTGCTCAGGTTTCAAATGGCCCGACAAATACCGCACGCGCTGTCACAGTAGCCACCCACAAAAGGCAGGTGTCCATTCCGCCACTCGGACTTCCCGGCGATCTGACGGTTCCACCAAACCCGCGCGGTATCGTCTTGTTTGCACATGGCAGCGGATCAAGTCGACTTAGCCCGCGTAACACATATGTCGCCGAGAAACTGAACGCCGAAGGGTTTGCAACGCTTCTGTTTGATCTTTTGACACCTCAGGAGGGGCAAGACCGCCGCAACGTTTTTGACATTCCGCTGCTTGCTGACCGCGTGGTCGAAGCCTCGATCTGGATCACCTCCGAGCCTGACCTTGAAGATTTGCCACTTGGCCTTTTCGGGGCAAGCACAGGTGCGGGAGCGGCGCTTGTCGCGGCGGCTGAACTCAAAGGCCGTGTGGCAGCTGTCGTATCGCGTGGCGGTCGGCCGGATTTGGCTATGGATTATCTGCCGATGGTCGTCAGCCCGACGTTGCTGGTCGTCGGCAGTCTGGACCATGATGTTACCGGGCTGAACAAACAGGCTCTTGCTGCGCTGACCTGCGGAAAGGAGCTGGAGTTGGTGCCAGGGGCAGGTCATCTGTTTGAAGAACCGGGCACACTGGACTGTGCCGTCGATCATGCCGCAAATTGGTTCAAGGCGCATCTCACCAAACACGTGACGACAAGATCAAAGCCCGCACCTCCGCCAAAGACCAAAACCGCTCGCTCTGTCCTGCACGCTGCCGCCGAGCCCTTGCCCTCGATCAGTGATCCCGATTTTGCCAAAGCATTTGACCGGTTCGGATCAAAGCGCGTGGTGCTTCTGGGCGAAGCCTCTCACGGCACATCGGAATTCTATCGCGCGCGAGCCGCCATCACCCGCCGCCTGGTTGAAGAGCACGGTTTTACTAGTATTGCAGTCGAAGCAGATTGGCCCGACGCCGCAATGATTGACCGCTACATCCGGCACAAACGCCCGGAGGCGATGAAAACACCACCCTTTGCACGCTTTCCCACATGGATGTGGCGCAACGTCGAGTTCGATGCATTCACGCGCTATTTGGAGCAATATAACCAGACAAGAAAGGTCGACGACCGCGTCGCGTTCTATGGCCTTGACCTCTATAATATGAATTCCTCGATTGCTGCAGTTCTGGAATATCTTGACCGCGTCGACGAAACGGCAGCCGAAGTGGCCCGGTCACGTTATGCCTGCCTGTCGGCATGGTCGCAGGACCCCGCAGCCTATGGGCGCGCGGCCCTGACGCGCGGGTTTTCGGTGTGCGAAGGGCCCGTCACCCAAATCCTGATCGATCTGTTCAAAAAGCAATTGGATTATACCGCGCAGGATGGTGATCAGTTCTTTGATGCCGCGCAAAACGCACGGCTGGTCGCCAATGCGGAACGCTACTACCGCGTGATGTACTACGGCTCGGAACTGTCGTGGAACTTGCGCGACCAGCACATGTTCCAGACTCTGCGCCAAATCCTGAACCATTCTGGACCAGACGAAAAAGTCGTGGTTTGGGCGCATAATTCTCACATCGGCGATGCGCGTCACACCGATATGGGCCGCATCCGTGGCGAGTTGAACATCGGTCAGCTTTGCCGCGAGGAATATGGAGATACAGCCGCCCTGATCGGATTTGGAACGGCATCGGGTACCGTTGCTGCAGCCTCCGAGTGGAATGCGCCGATGGAGACCAAAGACATTCGCCCTCCGCGCCCCGATAGTTACGAGGCCCTGTGCCACGATGTCGATCTTGAACGCTTCCTGTGGGATTTCAAAAAGCAACAATCACCTGAATTCCTGAAGCTTTTGAGCCAGCAAAGATTGCAGCGATACATTGGCGTCATTTACCGGCCCGAGACTGAAAGAGCGAGCCATTACAGCTATGCCACCCTGCCCAATCAATATGATGCTTTCGTTTGGTTCGACCAAACACAGGCGGTCACTGCGTTACCCACGTTGACGAATACCACAGAGGACGAAACCTACCCGTTTGGCCTGTGAAAAGGGCCTGGCAGACCTGCCCCGTCGCGCGCGCACCTGCAATCGTCTCAGGATGGCCGCGCGTCGCGCTTGAGGAAGAGAAAATGAGAATTCAAGATCTGTCGCATTGGGTGTGTATAAAATTTTTATTGCTGTTCTTGACAGCTGAACGACCGCTGCCCAAATCGTCAAACGGAGATGTCAAATACAGATCTCTAGGTGGTGGAATGGCGGATGGCGAGGACAATGCAGCCGTCCCTTTGGCTGCTACTCAGATCTGCGGCCGCGCGCGCACCGCCGCTTGTCTGATCGTTCAGCGTTCCAGGCCTAGCCAGAATCCAATTACATCTCTGTCACATTGCCCACCTATCCGGAGGTATCGGGCCCATCGACTGTTCCTTTCCGGGGTCGGTTGAGCAGCTGTTCCACCTCAACACAAAAAGGAGTCTTACAATGCTACAGACAATTTTTTCTCCACTAAACATCAGCGATCCGTTTGCCGATATGCGTCGGCAGCAAAGCGAAATGAACCGGCTTTTTACTGGGTCCAGAACGCTCGGCCCATCCGCATGCTATCCGCCAGTCAACTTCTGGGCCGGTCAGGATAGCATTGTTATGAGCATCGAGCTTCCCGGCCTGACCGAGCAAGACATCGAGCTGACGGTCAAGGACACAATGCTTTCTATTCGCGGCACATATCCTGATTCCGAAAAGGGCGACGACATCGTCTGGCATCGTCACGAGCGTTCTGATGGGACGTTCTTGCGCTCGGTCGAACTGCCCTTCCGGGTCAATCCCGACCAGATTGAGGCGCGTTTTGAAAATGGTGTTCTGACCGTCGAGATGCAACGCCCCGAAGACGACAAACCCAAGCGCATCGCGATTAAAACAACCTGAAACCATGATTGAAAGGAGAGTGACATGGCACAAGACCTCACCACACAAGACACGCACGACGTGACGACAACTAACGGCGACGCAAATCGCAGGGCGATGGCATTTACACCAGCGGTCGACATCTTTGAGCGTGATGAAACCACGGTGATCATGGCTGATATGCCGGGTGTGGCGCCGGGTGATGTTGATGTAACACTGGAGCGTCAAATCCTGACACTTCGCGGCAAGGTCAAGCCGTACGCACCTGAAGGTTATCGCCTTTTGTCGTCCGAATACCGGGTTGGGGATTATATCCGCGTCTTCACCCTGTCGGATGAGGTCGATCAGGCAAGGATCGATGCGGAATTCAAAAACGGGGTTCTGCGGCTGGAATTGCCACGCTCGCCCGAAACCCAGCCCAAGAAAATCTCGGTGAAGGCGGCATAGCCCGCCTTTCCATCTAAACATCGCAATCAAGGAAGGAGTCTAAAATGCAAATCAGCGATCTAACCCCATGGGGTCGGGACAAAGAAAAGAGCTTGGCAAGCGAAAGAGAAAACGGGTCCAATCCACTAGTGTCACTGCAACGTGACATCAACCACGTGTTCGAGGACTTTTGGAACAAAGTTGAAAATGGCTGGAATGGCCGCAGCGATGTTGTGGGCATGTTCGGCCCCAGCACCGACGTCACAGAGACAGACAAAAGCGTTGACGTCTCAATCGAATTGCCCGGCATGACGGAAAAAGACATCGACGTTTCGCTTTCAAGCGACGCGATGACCATCCGTGGCGAAAAGAAAGTCGAACACGAAGAGGAACGCAAAGGCGTTTACATGTCTGAACGGTCCTACGGCTCATTCTATCGCACGGTGCCGCTTCCAGCGGGCGTCGACCCTGACAAAGCCGATGCAAAGTTCAAGAACGGTGTGTTGACCATAACCCTGCCCAAGACCGCAGAGGCGCAGGCCAAGGTAAAACGTATTCCCATAAAAGCCGCATAAGGCATGCGGGGCCGGGCATCCCCGGCCCCATTCCTCAGGTCCAAAGGAGAAAAGCTATGCACGCTATAGTTTCTCGTCTCGGCCACGTATTGGTCGCGATTTGCATTTTTACCTTTAGCTTCACCGCACCGGTAGCGTCGCAAACTGCGGATCGACCGTTATATTTAAACGATGATGGGCTGCCAACTCTGGCCCCTTTGCTGGATCGAGTAACACCGGCTGTCGTCAACATTTCGGTCGAAAGCGAACAAACAGCCGAATTGAACCCGTTGTTCAATGATCCGTTTTTTCGACGGTTTTTTGACATGCAGCCGTTTCCGCAACAGCCACAGCCACAGCCACGCCGACAAATGAGCGCGGGTTCCGGTGTGATTTTTGATGCCGAGGAAGGGTATGTTCTGACCAACCACCACGTCGTAGAGAATGGAGACCGGATCGTCGTAACGCTCAAGGATCGGCGGCAATTTGATGCCACTCTGATCGGCAGTGATCCAGGCACGGATATCGCCTTGCTCAAGATCAATGCCACAGACCTGACCGCGCTTGATCTGGGCGACAGCGATCGGCTCCAAGTGGGCGATTATGTATTGGCGATCGGGAACCCATTTGGTCTTGGCCAGACCGTGACATCCGGCATCGTCAGCGCATTGGGGCGCAGCGGGCTGAACATAGAAGGCTACGAGGATTTCATCCAAACCGACGCTTCCATCAACCCAGGCAATTCCGGCGGCGCTTTGGTGACCCTTGATGGACGGCTGGTTGGCATCAACACCGCCATCATCGCGCCATCGGGCGGCAATGTCGGGATTGGTTTCTCCGTGCCTGCAAATATGGCAAATGCCGTTGTCGATCAGCTGATCGAGTTTGGCGAGGTCCAACGGGGACAACTTGGAATAAGGATTCAGGATTTTACGCCCGACCTTGCCGAAGCCTTGGGCATTGAAGCCGGTGCAGGCGCAGTTATCACCCAAGTCGAGCCGGACAGCGCTGCCGAGGCGGCGGGATTTCAGCCCGGGGATCTGATTGTGTCTGTTGATGGTCGTTCCATTGCCGGGTCCGCCGATTTGCGCAGTCAAATCGGATTGAAGCGGCTTGGCAGAGATATCGAAATCGGCATCATCCGCGATGGTAAAACGCTGACACTGACGGCCACGTTGCGCAAAGGCGCGCAGCTTGGCGCAAAAGCGGGCAAGCAAGGGCTTGGGCGGCTTTCAGGGGCCGAGCTGCGAGACCTGCAACCCGGCGACCCGCTTTACGGCGATGTTGCCGGTGTCGTGATCGCCCAAGTGGATGCCGACAGCCGCGCCGCACGTTCAGGTTTGGAAGCAGGCGACATTATCGTGGCCGCCAATCGGGTGCCCGTCACATCAGTTGCCGAGTTGCGCCAGCAACTTGCGTCCATCGACGGAGCGCTTGCCCTAACCATCCAACGCGGATCGTCCCGCATATTTCTAATCGTCCGTTGACGCCAAGACCCCATGAAAGGAACCAATCATGGAAAAAAGAAAAGAAAAAATCAATCAACCCACCGATGAGCCAACGTCAGATGAGCCAACGTCAGATGAACCTGAAGTAACAACTCGGGATCCTGACGCAGAACTAGAGGTTCTCACGGACAAATGGAAGCGCGCCCTAGCCGAGGCCGAGAACGCTCGTAAGCACGCCAATGCGGCCCGTATTGACGGGCGAGAACATGGTGTGGCCCTCGCGGTAGAGGCCCTTGCCCCGGCTTACGATGACATCTGTCTAGCGATTGAGGCCGCTCGCACCAGTCCTGATGCCGACAATCCACTGATCGTCGCGCTTCTAGAGGGCCTGAACCGAACGAAGTCGGCCTTCACGACCGGCCTAAAGGCGCTTGGTATCAGGGAGATTGCACCAAAGAACTCCCCCTTTGATCCGGCGCTTCATGAAGCCCTGCAAACGCAGGACACTGATGACACCAAGCCAGGTATGGTTCTTGTCCTGCATCGTCCCGGCTTCGCCCTAGGACAGCGGCTTATCCGACCAGCCCATGTGACCGTGAGCGCAAGCCCAAGCAAACAGACGAAGGACTGAACATAAAAAACGCCGTAAAGAGGATCATGTTCTTTGGAAGCTGCGCACCCTTAAACCAGTTCATTCGTGCCCTCTCCCGTCAATTGTACCAACCGCAATTGCGGTCAGCCTACCAAGTCCGCGCGTCGACTAGCGTTCTTTGCGACCGTAGGATGGAACAGTGGATCGGGAAAGTGATGAGACCTGCCGATCAGGGCTCGCCGTTGATCAAGCGAGCACACTGGGGAAAACCCTTGGTTGTGGAGTAGGGTCACGGTGGCCTTTCGCAGAGTCCCTCCAGACGTAACCGACTTGGGCCTACCATCTGGCTCTCCGGCACAAAAACAATCGCAGTTTGGCTATTTCAAAACTAGCCGAGAGATTATTGACCTGGCGGTGATGATGCATGTCCGATTTCCATTGGTTCCGACATTCCTGACCTGCAGCCTAGTTCCCGATCAATTGAACCTGTTGAAATCCTCAGTATCCGCCCAAAAAGACAAGTAAGTATCTTCAGGAAACCTAAGAAAATGGCAAACAGGTCCGATATCAAAAAGAGGATAGCCGCCCTTCGTAGCGAAATCGTGCGGCACGACCAGCTCTATTACGTGGAGGCTGCGCCGGAGATCTCTGATAAACAATACGAAAGGCTGTTCGCCGAACTCGAACTGCTGGAGCAAGAGCGCCCGGACCTTGTGACACCGGACTCGCCTACTCAGCGGGTAGGCGTAGCGCCGCGCACCGGGCTGGAAAAAGTATCACATATCGCGCCGATGCTAAGCCTAAACGCGGTACGCAACGAGGAGGATGTTGAAGGCTTCCTTGCACGCATTCGTACCGAGACGGGGGAAGATGAGGCGGTGATATGGGCCGAGCCAAAGTTCGACGGTTTGTCGGTGGAGGTCGTATACGAGAATGGCCATTTTGATCGCGCGTCAACGCGCGGCGACGGGCGCACCGGTGAGGGGATCGGTCATACTTTGCTCGCAGCGCGCGCGCTGCCCTTGCGGCTCCGGCATCCCAAGAAAGTGCCCGACGCGTTGGTCGTACGGGGCGAGGCGCTTTTGCCTTTAAAAAGCTTTCAGAAGCTGAACCGCGCGCGCGTTGAGCGGGGTGAAGAGCCCTTTGCCAACCCCCGAAATGCGGCCGCCGGTCTTCTTAGGCGGCTTGATCCCGCTGGAGCAGAGGGCATTCGTTTCGCGGTTTCATTCTACGATGCGACAGGCTTAAGCATCCAAGATGCACCGACGCAGGAGGCGCTTTTGAAAAAGCTTGAGCATCTGGGCCTTCCTGTTCTTGGCGCGCGGGAACGTTGCGTGTCGATGGAAAACATCCGCGCCTTTCACAAGCGTCTCGTGGAGGCACGCGACCAGCTGCTCTACGAGATCGACGGGATGGTTCTAAAGCTTGATGACCGCGCTGCGCGCGAGGTTATGGGCACACGCGCACGCAGCCCACGTTGGGCACTGGCCTGGAAGTTTGAGCCGAGACACGAGATAACGCGGATCGCAGACATCGCGGTGAGCGTGGGCCGGACAGGGGCGCTCACACCCGTCGCCTTGCTTGATCCAGTCGATGTGGGCGGCGTAACCGTTGCGCGCGCGACGCTGCACAACGCAAGCGAAATCCGCCGCAAAGATCTGAGAGTGGGCGATACTGTGCGGATCGAGCGCGCGGGTGATGTGATCCCCAAAGTCGTCGAACGCATGGATACGCCGGGACAGAAGCGAGGCGATGTGTTCGAAATGCCAGAGGTGTGCCCCGCATGTGGCGCGAAACTGGAAATGCGCGGACCCATGGCATACTGCCCCGCAAGCATCGCCTGTACCGCACAGCTTGTGGGCCGGATCGTGCACTATGCCGCCCGGGGCGCGATGGATATTGACGGTCTGGGTGACAAGACAGCCTCGCAACTAGTCGAGCGGGGAATGGTGAAAACCCTCGCCGACCTCTACGACTTATCTGCTGAAGATTTCAAAACCCTCGAAGGCTTTGCAGCCAAATCGGCCAAGGCGCTTTTTGACGCCATTCAAAACAGAACCAGGCTGCCATTGGACCGTTTTATTTGGGCCTTGGGCATCCGTCACGTCGGCAGCGACTCCGCTCGGCAGCTTGCGCGTGCGTTTGGATCTCTCAAAGCGCTGCGTGACGCATCTGAGGATAACATCAGCGCAGTGGTCAATATCGGCCCCAAGACTGCGGCCTCTATTGTCGGTTTCTTCGCGGAAAGGCGCAACCGCGACGTTGTTGACAGGCTGCTTGCGGCCGATATCTCCCCCCAACCGGTAGAGAGGACCGGACCTACCCTCGCAGACAAGACATTCGTCCTCACTGGCGCGTTGGCGGGTTGGACGCGTGCGGAAGCATCGCAAGAAATCGAGCGGCGCGGCGGGCGTGTGACCAAGACCGTCAGCGATGAGACAGACTACCTCGTCGTCGGAGAAAAGCCCGGCTCGAAGCTCGAGCAAGCAAAGCGGCACGGTGTCAGGACGCTCGACGAAGCGGGTTTTCGGAAACTTTTAGGTCAAGGAGGTTGAGCCATGCCAGTCCACAACAGCGAGATCGCGGAGATATTCGACCATCTGGCAGACCTCCTCGAGATTAAGGGGGCGAACCCGTTTCGCGTGCGGGCCTACCACAACGCGGCGAACACGATACGCGGAAACAGTCGAAGTATGACCGACATAGTCGACGCGGGCGAGAATCTCACGGAATTGCCCAATATCGGAGAGGATCTGGCCGGTAAGATTACGGAAATCGTCCGAACTGGCAAATTGCAGCTTCTCAAAGAGGTTTCCAGCAAGGTGCCGGACGCTATTGTCGAGGCTACGCGTATTCCCGGCGTTGGCCCCAAAAAAGCGCAGATGCTTTTCCAACAGCTCAGCCTCCGCACCATAGGCGATCTTAGGCAAGCCGCCGAAGAGGGTAGGATCGAGAAGATCGCAGGCTTCGGCGCAAAGACACAAGCAAAAATCCTCGAAGAGCTTTCCCATAGCGACTTCGGGACGCGCCGGTGGCGGATCGACGAAGCCGAGGATTTCGCCGGGCCGCTGCTCGATTGGGTTCGTAAAATCGAAGGTGTCAGCAAAGCAGAGATCGCGGGAAGCTACCGCCGCCGTAAGGAGACGGTGGGAGACCTCGACATTCTGGCTGCGGGCGCGCAAGGCAGAAAAATAATAGACCACTTCACCGAATATGATGAAATTGTCAGCATTGCCTCGAAGGGCGCTACCCGTTCGACGGTTACCCTGCGTGTAGGGCTTCAGGTGGATCTGCGCGTGGTCGGAAAAGAAAGTTGGGGATCTGCACTTCACTATTTCACAGGATCAAAGGCGCACGGCATTGCCTGTCGGCGACGTGCCCAGAAGCGGGGTCTTAAGCTCAATGAATATGGCCTTTTTAATGGAACAAGGCGTATTGCAGGAGCAACGGAAGACAACCTTTACAAAAAGATCGGATTGCCATGGATCGACCCCGTGTTGCGCGAAGCCCAGGGCGAGATAGAAGCCGCCGAGGTTAGTGCATTGCCTGCACTGATCACGCGTGACGACATCCGGGGAGACTTGCATGCACACACGAAGGCTTCGGACGGCAAAAATACTTTGCGCGAAATGGCCGAGGCCGCAATACTAAAGGACTACGAATACCTTGCTATCACCGACCACTCAAAGAGCCAGCGCGTGGCAGGAGGTTTGTCCGAGCGCGAACTCGAAGACCAGATCGAGGAAATCGCCCGTATGAACGAGTCCTTCGCAGGATTTCGTCTGCTCAGCTCATGCGAGGTCGATATTCTTAAAGACGGGTCACTCGATTTCCCCGACAAAATATTGAGCAAACTCGACCTTGTAGTGGTGTCGGTCCATTCGGATTTCAACATGTCTGAGGCGGAGCAGACCGAGCGCATTATCCGAGCGATGGACAATCCTTTGGTCAGTATCGTCGGACATCCCACCGGCCGCCTCATCGGGACGCGGCGGCCCTACCCCGTGAACATTGAGCGCCTTGTGATCGCCGCGAAAGAGCGGGGCTGCTGTCTGGAACTCAACGCCGATCCGCAGCGCCTCGACCTCAGTGACGTGCAGTGCCGCATTGCGAGGGACGCAGGGGTGATGATCGCCATTTCGACAGACGCGCATAAGTGCGGCTCACTCGACAACATTCAATATGGTGTCGATCAGGCTAGGCGGGGCTGGCTTTCGGCCAAGGAGGTACTGAATACCCGCGAATGGAAAAAGGTTGCGAGGCTCCTAACACGGCCCTAAGAAAGTGACTGCAATCACGCAAAAAATCGCTGGGATCGCTTGACAAAAAGACCCCGGTAGAAGCGCGCCGAGCGCTTGAGTTGTTTGATGGCATCGCGCTCGCCGCGCTTGCCACACCAGAAACTGACGACTAACAAAACCGAGAACTTTTACTATGACTGTAAGCGTCCGCTTGTCCCGTTCTTTCTTGAACAGTTGGACAGAAACGGTTTCAGAACTCTATCGAGAGGGCAGTATGGCTGAATGATTGAGATCAAAACCGACACTAAAATGCTTTGAACGCAAGACGCAACAATTGACGTCCTTTAAGCCAACCGCCCCCACAAAGCCACCTGACTAAGGCGCGTCAGGGTGGTGCCACATGTTGACGGTTGCACCCCACGGCGACTTGTGACTGCGTTCTCCGTCCACCAGATTTTGCGTCACGACTGGTCATGCGTTCGTCACTAGCCACTGCCCTCTCGATCTGATGGTTCGGTGAGCCAGACCCATGCCTGACCAAGCAAGAGCGGGACTAGGCTGGAAGCGACCGCGAGAACTAGACCGGCACGCCCCGGGTTCGGCAGGCCCAAAAGGTCGGCCAATGGTGGAAACCAGAGAGCAAGGCCTATCAATCCCAAACAGAGTGCGATGGCCCCCCAGATATATCCGTTCCGAGTGACCTCGTTATGCAACAGCCCCGAATCGTGATCTCTCACGTTAAACACGTTCCAAATCTGCGCTAGCGCAAGGGTCAGAAAGGCCACTGTAACCGCCGGGCCAGAGTCAAGGCCCAGCCAGAAAAGCGCACAGGCGAAAGCGCCCAGCGTGGCTATCGTGATGAACGCGCCAAGAATGCCAATCAGGATCCAACTCCGGCGGTTGACGATAGCTTCCGCCGGGTTACGCGGCGGTTTAGCCATTACGTTACCGTCACCTGTCCCCAGCCCCAGTGCGAAGGCTGGGAAAACATCAGTAACAAGGTTCAGGAACAGGATTTGCAGCGGCAAAAGTGGCGTGGGCAAGCCCGCGCCCACGGCCAAACCCACGACCAGGACTTCGCTGACATTGCAGGACATGAGGTAGATGACGAACTTGCGGATGTTGTCAAAGATAACTCGTCCCTGCCGCATGGCCGCAATGATGGTCGCGAAGGCGTCATCTTGCAGAACCATATCGGCGGCCTCCTGGGCCACCTGCGTACCGCGCTGGCCCATCGCAATACCTATGTCGGCCTTCTTCAATGCCGGCGCATCATTCACGCCGTCGCCGGTCATGGCAACGACATGCCCGGCGTCCTGAAACAAGGACACAAGCATGAGTTTCGTCTCGGGTGAGACACGCGCAAAAACGTCCACATCCATTATGCGCGCGCGATCATCTTTACTGATGGTTTCCGGATCAAGCCCATCAATTTCACTGCTTTCGACAACCGACATTTCGCCGTTCCCAAGGCTTGCCTCCCGCGCAATGGTCTCTGCGGTGTCTGCGTGATCGCCCGTCAGCATGACCACACGCACCCCGGCCGCGCGGCAGGTCTCAATGGCGTCTGGCACGTCTTTACGGACGGGATCGAGCAGACAGACCAGACCCACAAGCGTTAAGCTTTCGTAAGGATCCGCATCCTTTGGTGCCCCCTCTTTCATCGCGAGGGCCAACAGGCGCAACCCGTCCTGCGCGGCCTCGGAATTGCGATTTGTCCACTCCTGACGCGTATCTTCGGTCATATCCTGAGCGCCGTCTTGCCCAATCACTTTCGTACAAACGTCGATCACCGCCTCGGGTGCGCCCTTGATGGCAAAGAGATAGCAGTCGCCATCGTCATGCACGGTTGCCATCATCTTCGTCCCAGGATCAAAGGCATGTTCTTTAACCTCAGGGGTACCGTCGAGAAGGCTCTTTCGCGACGCTCCGAAATTACCCGCAACCGACAACAGCGCGATTTCCATCGGGTCGCCGCTCCGGCTGTCTTTCGAGCCGTCCCCAAGCTCTGCATTGTTGCAGAGCGCTCCGATCCGGAGCGCCCACGCCATCGGGCTATCAGGTTCTGGCCCTTCGGTTGCCTCGCAGGCCTCAATATCCACATCGCCCGTGGCCAGTAGATACCGGACTACCGTCATGCGGTTTTCGGTCAGCGTACCGGTCTTGTCAGTCAGGATCACCGTTGTGGCCCCCAGCGTCTCGACCGAGGACAATCGGGTGATCAGCGCATTGCGCTGACTCATCCGCCACATGCCGCGCGCAAGGCTGAGAGTGGCGACGACCGGAAGCCCTTCGGGCACGGCGGCTACCGCAAGCGCAACCCCGGTTTGCACCATGATTGCCACGTCGTGTCCTCGCAGAATACCAGCAAAAATGGTCGACCCCGCGAACGCTAAAGTTATCCAGATAAGGCGATGGCCCAAGTTGTCAAGGCGACGCTCCAATGGAGCGACCTCACCTTCTGCGCTTTGCGCCAGGTCACTAATGCGGCCAAGCTCCGTCTTCATGCCCGTCGCGGTCACGATTCCCTCACCTGCACCTTGAGTAATCGCTGTGCCCTTGAACGCCATGCTGAGACGGTCGCCGAGGGCGGAATCTTTGTCCACTGGCTCGATGCTTTTCATCACCGGCGCAGATTCCCCCGTCAGCACGGATTCGTCCGCCTGCAGGTTCGACGCTTCACTCAGCCGAAGATCAGCTGTGACGACATCACCCGCCTCAAGGATCATAACATCGCCGGGAACCAGTTCGTGCGCATCAATCATGCGGACCTCACCATCTCGCCGCACCCGTGTGCGGACCTCGGCAATGCGCATTAAAGCTTCTATGGAGCGCGCTGCTTTTAGTTCGGTAAAGAACCCGATGGCCGAATTGAGGATCAGCACAAAGGCGATGGCGACGCCTTCGGCGATGTCTCCCAGAACGAAGGACATCACAGCTGCAGCTGTCAGAAGCCAAACGATAATGCTCCGGACCTGATGCAGAAGAATCGCCAGCACGCTTTTCTTTTTCTGGCGGCGCAGGCGGTTCGGCCCGTGCGCCTCCAGCCGCTTTTTCACCTCATCTGCGCCTAGCCCAGTCTTCGGATCAGACTTCAACTTCTCCGCCAGTTCCTGAACAGACATGCAAAAAGCGGCATCGGTTGGGTTCTTGGGCACACTTTCTCTCCATTTAGCAGGGTGCGGAAATCGGTTCCGCCCAAAAGTGTATTACCCGAGTTGGGACGGCAGAGCTTTAATGCATATCAACGCATAAGAGCCAAAAGATGCTCCAGCGCCTGCAGGATTTCGCGATCGGGAGCGGCTGGCAGCGAACCTTATCTAAGCATCTGATTCAAATCTATTCTACCGAACCTACTTACGTCCGCTATTAGGCTGCGGAAAGACGCAAAGCATTCAACGCCGCAGTGGCATGCTTCGAGCCCGAAGAATTCGGTTCGGATGAGATGCATCGGTCGATTGCGTTCCGAGCTAATATTCCAATGCTCAAGATAACCGCAAGCCCTATAGGCTCTTGAGTAATACCTTCTGAATAGCCGCAACAGGCATTTCGGCAAGTTCTTTTCCGACTTCCACCCGGATGAGTACTCTCAGTTCTTCGGTCACCTTTTGGCGCAGAATGCCCAGGAATGACGGAGGTGCGACCAAGACAAGCCCGCCGATTGGCATTTTTGCGTTTCTATGCACCAAAGCAACGACGATTTTCTTTGCGAACCCATCTGCACGTTTTCTTTCGAGATCGGGAGCTTCCATCGCGCTGCGGGAACCACCAGAAATTGCGGTTGCGGCACCGTCAAACCGCCGCCCGGGTGGCGCGGCAGTGCCCTCTGAGCCCTCATCAAGCTCATTCTCAATACTGTCATCGACATGCAGTTCCGGTTGTGCAGCAGGACCAATATTCTTGAGTATCAGAGCCTTATTCGCGTCACAGACCAAGATCACGAAGTCTTTTGGTATTCGTACAATCTTCGACAAAGCCACCCCCCTCGGATGAGATCCACCACTACCAAAAGGAGCTGCAAGCCTTACCACATGCCCATTTTGAGATGACGTCCAATATACACAACACGCGACGGGCCGCCTTGATCGATGTCATAAAGGTTCATTGACTGCCGGGTCCGTTCCGCCCCGCAACTGGCCCATAGGACCCTCAGACTTTACTACAGCTAAGACAAACGGCCGCTTTCTTGGCTGCATTGCAGCGTGGTTCTCTGACTGGTCTAGGCAGTTGCTTTGCTGCAACGGCGGACGTTGCATTTTTAGTATCCACTCCTTGGTCTAAACCCCCCGTCTTCCAGACGGGAGTGCTTTAGCACGAAGAATCGGTTATGTTTTTATCCTCCCGAAAAATAAGCCGCCGCAGGTCTTAGGGCTCATTTTTCAGGAGGATAAGAACTTGCAATATTTCACGGGCAAACATTGCGTTTTCTACCATCGTTACCACCTCGTTTGGTCGACCAAGTATCGCTATAAAGTGCTGCAGGGCGACATTAAGCTGCGAGTGCGTGACATTTGCCGTCAGGTTTGCGCTCAGAACGGCGTCGAGATTATCCGGGGCGTGTTGTCGAGCGACCATGTCCACATGTTTGTATCCGTCCCGCCAAAACTGGCGGTCAGTGACCTGATGCGGCTCATGAAGGGACGGTCGTCCCACAAAGTGCAACGTGAATTCCCGCATCTCAAAAAAACGATACTGGGGCAGGCACTTTTGGGGACGCGGGTACTTTTCAACCACCAACGGGGCCATCACCGAAGACATCGCACTTCAGTACCTCGAACAGCACATCGCTAATCCTACCGACGCAAGTCGGTAGTCGTTTAGTCCGACCGCTTTGGGCTCCTTGCTGCCGTTAGCCGCATCGCAGCGATCCTGCCAAACGATCTCGCCCCGACCAACATGAACGGCCCTTAGCTGCCGCTCGTCGGTCGCTTGAATTTCCGCCCGCACTTTGGGTGTCGTCGTCGCCTAGCTATGAAGATTGATCAGCATTGAACGTCCTTCCGGGTGTCATCTAAAACCGATCTTGCCATGAAGAATGCAGAGCGGCGAGGATCTATGTGATCGTCCGGGATGGAACAATTTATCTCACGACAAACCTGTAGACATCAAAGCTGCAATAGCGTCTGGATATAGCGCCTTCAATTGCGAGATCGCCAAAGGCTCGCCTTGCAAAGTGAACGCATCTATTTGATCTCCAACCTTGATAACCACAGCAAGCGGGCTTCTATCTCCGATAACTGCCACGTGATTGCCTGAATGATGTTCATGGACCACATTGCGAACCAATGCCGCAACAATGGTTTTACCAAGGACAAGTTGCGTTTCTAGAACAACCTTCATCTTCTCGGGCCAAATGCATACCAAGCAAACTGAATGAACGGGAGCATTAACGATACCGCCGTAACGCGAACTGACGCGTCCACTTCGCCAAAAAAACAAACGCGCTCAAAATTCGGACGCACTGAAATCGACAGGCCTTGCGCTAGCCAGCCACCATATTGCAGTGGCATCAGGTAACCATAGAATTGGCCCGTGTCGGCGGGGTTATGCAGGCCAAACTCAACGTCAAGATTGAGATGTCTAAAATGTATTGCACCGATCAGGCCAGAAATGAGTCGGGTAAACGCGGACACAATATCTGCGCGACCAAATACCTGGCTTTTACGCCTATTCCGGTCCCTTTTCTTTTTTGGTCTCTTTGCTATCGATCTTTTCCGACGTGAACTGTCGAAGATCGTCATACTGGGTGACAGACCAGCAAAAAACTTTGCGTCGACGCGATAGACCGACCGAGGCGAAGTGCGCAAGTATGCCCGCAGTTCAACAGGTGTCACAAGCAAACCCGCTAGAATGATGCCCAAAAGACCAACAAGCCAAATCAATATCGCGGAAAACGTGACCACAGCAGATCAGGCTTTGGTGCTATCTTTGGTTTGAGAGGTATTTTTCATAACATGTGCGGCAGTTTCACCGATTACTTCCGCCACATTGGTTAGGGCACCCTTGACGGCTTCGACACGCGCACCGTCCTTGTCAAAAATAATTGCACCCAAAGGCTTGATGCCGCCGCCGCCGCCGGTTCCAGCACCAGTTCCTGATTTCGCTACGACGTTCCCGCCAGCACCAAACCCGAAACCGTAACTCACAATCGGAATGACGGTGGAGCCTTCCCGTTCAATTGGATCGCCCAAGACATTTTTGGCATTCAGTAATCGATCAAGTTCTTCAACGGTGCCCTTCAACAGCTTTTCGACATCTTCCATGACATTCTCCGTGAGTTTATGAGACCGTACTCATCTCGTTATCACAGATACTGAAGCAGCAAATTGACTATAATCAATGGCGGTTTTGTCCGGAGGCTGTGTGAAAACTTCGCGAGATCAAAAACCACGAGAACTCCAGCGCCATATCGCAGGACTTTGTTCCCAAGTAGGTGGATGACGGGTTTCCTAGTGGAAAAAAATTCTCCCGGAATCTACGATCACGGAGTTTTCACACAGCCTCTCCGCATAGCAGTTATTCAACTGGCCTTCCGGTGCCGCTCTGCAGCGAACGGCGGGTTTGTCCTGTGGTTTCAACTGATCGTTGCAACACATGCCTCAAATTTCTCAGCAGGCGTTTGGTAGTGCAAGGTCTTTCGCGGCCTCTCACCGCGCTGCCACCGACCCCACATCTCCGACTTCTGTTTGTCCGTATAAAACGTCCGCGTACGATACTTCATCTCTAACACTCCATCTTTCCAAAAAGACTAAAG
>NZ_JBVCWP010000048.1:0-18871 GCF_057460485.1 Boseongicola sp. | reverse complement strand
TCAGTTGGTTAGAGCACTGGTTTGTGGAACCAGGGGTCCCCCGTTCAAGCCGGGGAGGCGGTACCACTTCTTCCCGGTCGTTGATTTAGATGAAAAACCGCTCACCCGGCCCTTTAACGTTTGGGTGGAAATCTGCAATGTCGCCCACATGCAAACCGCCATAATCTCCGACATCCACGCCAACCGCGCCGCGCTTGAAGCCGTGCTTGCTGATATCGATCGGCGTGGCATTACCCAGATCATCAACCTTGGCGATTGCCTTTCCGGACCGCTCGACGCCGCTGGCACCGCTGATCTTCTGATCGCGCGCAACCTGCCCACTGTCCGAGGCAACCACGACCGCCAACTTTATGATCGCCCCAAAGCCGCAATGGGCCTTTGGGAGGCCTGGATCATCGACGATCTGTCGGCCGTCCATATCAACTGGCTCAAAAGCTTTCCCCAGACCATCAGCCTTGACGACATGCTCTTTTGTCACGCCACCATCAACGACGATGATGACATGTGGCTCCACGAGATGGGCCCACAGGCCCGAATGATCCCGCGCGACCTTAAAGACGTCAGCGAAAGGCTCGGCGAAACCGACGCCATGCTCATCGCCTGCGGCCACACCCATACGCCTGCGTTTGTGCGCCTGCCCAAAGGCCCGGCGATCGTTAATCCTGGCTCTGTCGGCTGCCCCGCCTTCGACGACACCCGCGTCGATCCACCGTTCATCCATCAAATCGGCGCCCCCGACGCACGCTACGCAATTGTTGAGAAAACCGACGATGTCTGGCGTGCGGAATTTATCGCCGTGCCCTACGATCCGACCGAAATGGCGGCCTTGGCGCGCGCCCATGGCGAAGACGGCTGGGCGCGCGCTCTTGAGACGGGGTGGCTCGCCTAGTCGACGACGATCTCGATCCGTTGGGTCAGGCCCCCTGTCGCCCGCGAGAATACCAATATCTCGTCCGCATCCGTCACGACAGCAAACCAGTCTGATCCTTGCGTAAACGCAACCGCTGCCGCCCCGTCCGGCAATTCGATCTCATCGGGCAAAGGAATAGCGTTCATTGCACCAAACTGCATGACAAGCAGGCCCACGACCGTTAGAACCCCGCCGATCATCGTGACGGTCAAGATCGTCACAAGCCACTTGAGATATTTGAGGTGCCTGACCTCACCCACGGAAGGCTCGCGTTCGTCCATGTCCCAGACCGTCCATCGCATTACCATCGGCGAAGCCCCGCCGTCGCGCCTTGATAAGGCGCTCGCCCGCGATGTGCCAGAGGCCGCACACCTCAGCCGCTCGCGCCTTATGCGCCTGATCGCCGAAGGCGCCGTCAGCAAGAACGGTGTGCCGTTAACGGATACCAAAGCGAAAGTGGCCGAGGGCGATGTCTTCGAGATCGCCGTTCCTGACGCCGTCGAGGTGGAAACCCTCCCCGAGGCGATCCCCCTCGACATCATCCACGAGGACGACGACCTCCTTGTTGTGAACAAATCCGCCGGTATGGTCGTCCACCCTGCGCCCGGCTCGTACTCCGGCACGCTTGTTAATGCGCTCCTCCACCATTTTGGCGGCGATCTTTCCGGCGTGGGCGGCGAAAAACGCCCCGGCATCGTGCATCGCATAGACAAAGACACCTCCGGACTTCTTGTCGTCGCAAAATCCGACGCAGCGCACCATGGCCTCGCCGACCAGTTTGCCGCCCATACGGTGGAACGCACCTACCGCGCGCTTTGCTATGGTGTCCCCGATCGGGGCGATCCGCGCCTGCGCGGCATCAAGGGCATCAACTTCGAGCCCGGCAACATCATTAAAGTCACCACACAGTTGGCCCGCCACAAAACAGACCGCCAAAAACAGGCGGTTTTGTTCAACGGGGGCCGCCACGCTGTCACGCGCATCCGCGTCATTGAAACATTTGACCGCGCTGCAGCCGAGATTTATTGCAACCTTGAAACCGGGCGGACCCATCAAATCCGTGTCCATGCCGCCCACATTGGACATGCGCTAATCGGTGATCCCACCTACGGCGGCCGCCGGCGTTTGGGCGCTGACACACCCGGTGCCGAAACCGCGAAAGCCTTTGCCAGACAGGCGCTTCACGCCGAAACGCTTGGCTTTATTCATCCGGTCACGCGCGAGGCTTTAAGCTTCACAACACCCCTCCCTGAAGACATGAGCGTGCTTAGAAAAGCCCTAGGTGGACTGTGAATTTATGCGCATTGAAACCTGAATTTCTGCTTGAACCTGCACATAGACGTGAGGTCACGGGCTTGCGACTGGAATAAAACCTTCATCGCATACATCTTTGCTTCAACGAGAGGCGATAAATATCTCCTCTCAAACCTTGAACTGAACCAATCGGTTCACCATCTATGTTAAGAGTCGCAACATAGTGACCTACAGGGAAAGGAATTTGAGATGGCTAATTACGCAAATCTACCTGCGCCGTCTCCCGAAGGCGGGCTGAACAGGTATCTTCAAGAGATCCGAAAGTTCCCCATGCTTGAGCACGAGAAAGAATACATGCTCGCAAAGCGTTGGGTGGAAGACCAGGACACCGATGCCGCGCACCAGATGGTGACGTCGCATCTGCGCTTGGCAGCAAAAATCGCCATGGGCTATCGCGGCTACGGGCTCCCTCAGGCCGAGGTTATTTCCGAAGCCAATGTGGGCCTTATGCAGGCGGTCAAACGCTTTGACCCCGAAAAAGGCTTCCGCCTTGCGACCTACGCGATGTGGTGGATCCGTGCCTCAATCCAGGAATACATCCTGCGCTCATGGAGCTTGGTTAAGCTAGGCACGACCAGCGCGCAAAAAAAGCTGTTCTTTAACCTTCGTAAAGCCAAGGCCCGCATCGGCGCCCTTGAAGAAGGCGACCTGCGCCCGGAAAACGTCGAGCGGATAGCAACGGATCTGAACGTTACAGAAGCCGAAGTCATCTCGATGAACCGGCGCTTGTCGGGTGGTGATGCCTCGCTGAACGCCACGGTCTCGGCCGAGGGTGAAGGGACTGCACAATGGCAGGATTGGCTTGAAGACGAGGACGCCGATCAGGCGGGTGACTATGAAGCGCGCGACGAGCTTGAAGTGCGTCGTGAACTTCTCGCCGAGGCGATGGAGGTCCTCAACGAACGCGAACAGGACATTTTGACCCAACGCCGCCTGCAGGATGCGCCAATCACTTTAGAAGACCTCAGTGGTCAATACGGCGTCAGCCGCGAGCGCATTCGACAGATCGAAGTGCGCGCGTTTGAAAAGCTGCAAAAGCGGATGCAAGAGCTTGCAAAAGGCAAAGGCATCTTGGAACAGGCCTGACCCCCCCAAGGCCAAGTGTTCCCACACGAAAGACCCCGTGCAATTCGCGGGGTCTTTTTTGTTGCGGTGACAAAACCTTATCCCTGTGCCGCTGACCGCCGTTTCTTCAAGCGGACAAGGAACGCAATCAATGGCGTAACCGTCGCCGCCAACAAAGCCAGAAACAGCGCGGCAATCAGGGTTACCGCCAGAATATGCGTCAGCTGATCCGCGTTGAGCGTCTTGAAATATCCAAACACACCGAGCGCCAACGCCGATAACCAGCACGCCGCCGACAGCACTCCCAATGCGCAAAGCTGAACGCGCTCCGGCAGCGGAATGTCTCCGAACCACCAACTTTGGAACCGTAAAAGGGTCGGCAATCCAATCCGTCCGATTGCAATCGCGCTCACGGTCAGGATCATCACCACGCAAAGCTTGGCCCAAAGCTTCGGGCTAAACTGCGCGACCTCAAAGCCAGTTCGTAACCACAAAAGCGTCAGCCCGCTTGCCCATAAAAGGACAAGCCCAAGCGTCACAAAGTGATGCAATGTCTGCAATATCTCGACCTCTCGCTCGTGAAGCGGTCGCAAAACAGCGCGCGCTGCCGATGCCCCCGCTAAAAGCGCAATCGCGAGCCCAAGCGACAACCCCAACAAATGCACCAATCGGGCCCCATCGTTCAAAAGATCTGCATCCATGTCGTGTGTATCCCGGAATGGCTGCACCGCCAGATCTCAGCGGCTTTCTTCCGCCCAGGGTTTTGCGACTTTGTGGCTGGCATTTGTCGGTTCCAAGGCGAAAACGCGGCGACTTGGTCGCTGTTCACAGCCATCCACGAAATCTAGCCGGCGACCCGGCGATTGTCCTCAAGACGCATATTCATTCAGCAAAAAACCGCTTGGGCATTCGCAACAATCCGTCGTATTCGGGTCCATTTCTCAGGCGCACTCAGGCAAACTACCCTGCCTGCCGCCCAGAAATCGTCTGCCCTGCCGCCCAGCCCGACGACCAGGCCCACTGAAAGTTGTATCCGCCTAGCCACCCCGTCACATCGACCGCCTCTCCGATAGCAAAAAGACCTGGAACCGTCTTGGCCTCCATCGTTTTCGACGACAACCCGTCCGTGTCGATGCCCCCAAGCGTTACTTCCGCCGTCCGATAGCCTTCCGTCGCCGTCGGACGGAACGGCCACGCATGCACTGCGTCCGCGATCTCCTCAAGCCGCGAGTCCGGCTGATCCGCCAGATTTCCCGTCAATTCTAGGCGTTCCGCAACTTCTTGCGCCAGCCGCTGAGGCAATGTCCCTGCCAAAACAGACACCATCCCGCGCCGTCCGGTCTTGCGCTTTTCTGCACTCATATGATCCGCCAAATTCGTTTCAGGGCAAAGGTTTAGCGTCACATCCTCACCTTCGCGCCAATAGGATGACACCTGCAAAATAGCAGGACCCGAAAGCCCGCGATGGGTAAACAAAATCGCTTCATCAAAGATCGCCCCGCCCGCCGAAGCACGTCCCTGAACCGCAACCCCAGCCAAAGCCTTCAACGCGGCATCGTCATGCGTAAACGGCACCAATGCAGGGCGCGTATCCGTCATGGCAAGTCCGAACTGCTGCGCTAACCGATACGCCAGGCCGGTCGCGCCCATCTTTGGGATCGACTTGCCACCCGTCGCCAAAACAAGGTTTTTCGCCTCAATCTGAACAGGTCGTCCATCGCGCACCAAAGCGACGTGAAACACTCCATCTCTCCGAACCACATCTTTGATTTCCGTTTTAGGCCAGAGCTTTGCGCCAGCCTTTTCAAGCTCAGAAACCAGCATCGCAATGATCTCCTTCGAAGAGCCATCACAAAACAACTGTCCCAAGGTCTTTTCATGCCAGGCAATCCCATAGGCCTCGACCAATGCGATGAAGTCCCACTGCGTGTAGCGGCTCAAGGCCGATTTCGCGAAGTGCGGGTTCTGCGAAACAAAAGTCTCGGGACTGCATCCAAGGTTTGTAAAATTACACCGGCCACCGCCCGAAATCCGTATTTTCTCGCCCGGAGATTTCGCGTGATCGACCACCAAAACATCCGGCCCGGCATGTGCTGCGCACTTCAAACCCGCTGCACCCGCGCCTAAAATCAACGTATTGACCGTCTCGCCCACTTTGCCCGCCTGAACCGGCCGAAAACCCGATGTTTTCCTAGCCCTTTGTGCTCCGATTCGTTATACTGCAAAGCAGACCCGGACAACCGGGCGCAGCCAAGGCAGTTCGAGCAGGACGCATGACAGAAATGGTTTATGGCTCAGTCCCCACAAGGGACGGAGAGCCGATTCTCCCGCGATGGTGGCGCACCATCGATAAATGGTCGCTTAGCGCCGTGTTCCTCCTGTTCGGGATCGGACTTTTGCTCGGCCTCGCCGCTTCGCCCCCGTTGGCACAACGCAACGGCTTTGCCGATTTCCACTATGTGCAGCGCCAGGCACTCTTCGGTTCGCTCGCGATGTTAACCATGTTTGCCTTCTCACTTATGTCGCCACAAACCGTCCGCCGCATCGCGGTCATCGGCTTTGCGTGCAGCCTTGTGGCACTCATGCTGCTGCCGATCTTTGGAACGGACTATGGTAAAGGCGCTGTCCGGTGGTTTTCACTCGGCTTCGGCTCGATCCAACCGTCGGAATTCCTGAAACCCGGTTTCATCGTCGTCGCAGGCTGGATGATCGCCGCCTCAAACGAGGTCGCAGGCCCGCCCGGTAAAAGCTATTCGTTTGGTCTGGCACTGTTCATCACCCTCCTCCTCGCCCTGCAACCCGACTTCGGCCAAGCTTGCCTTGTCCTGTTTGCATGGGGTGTCATGTATTTCGTCGGTGGAGCGCCCGTTTTAGTCCTTGCCGGGATCGCGGGCCTCACTGTGGTCGGAGGCGCGTTCGCCTACCAAAACTCCGAACACTTCGCCCGCCGTATCGACGGCTTCCTCTCAGCGGATGTCGACCCTACAACGCAGCTTGGCTACGCCGCGAACGCCATCCGCGAGGGCGGTTTTTTCGGCGTCGGCGTCGGGGAAGGCACCGTCAAATGGTCACTTCCTGATGCACACACAGACTTCATTATCGCTGTCGCTGCGGAAGAATACGGCCTCATCCTCGTCCTCGTGATCATCTTCCTTTACGGCTCGATTGCGCTGCGATCTCTGTTCCGCCTGATGCGCGAACGCGACCCCTTCATCCGGCTTGCAGGCACTGGCCTTGCGTGCACGTTCGCCGTGCAAGCGATGATCAATATGTCGGTCGCGGTCCGCCTTCTGCCAGCAAAAGGCATGACGCTGCCCTTCGTAAGCTACGGCGGATCCTCCCTTATTGCGGGCGGCATCCTGATTGGAATGCTCCTTGCTCTCACCCGCGCCCGCCCCCAAGGCGAAATAGCAGACCACCTCATAAGGAAAGGCCGTTGAGCAAACAGCCTCATCTTGTCATCGCCGCGGGCGGCACCGGCGGGCATATGTTTCCGGCACAAGCGCTCGCCGAGGCCATGCTGGACCGTGGCTGGCGCGTCACGCTGTCTACCGACGCGCGAGGCGCACGCTACACCAGCGGCTTTCCCGACGCGGTCACAGTAACCCGCGTTAACAGCGCCACTTTCGCCCGCGGCGGGCTGATCGCCAAAGCGCTCGTCCCGTTAAGCATAGTGGCCGGCATCGCGGCCGCTAAATGGCGCTTCATGACGGACCGCCCAACCGTCGTCGCAGGGTTCGGTGGCTACCCCTCAATACCGGCAATCGCTGCTGCCTGGGTCTTGCGCATTCCGCGTATGATCCACGAACAAAACGGTGTGCTTGGCAGGGTCAACCGAGTTTTTGCACCCCGCGTGAACAAAGTCGCCTGTGGCACCTGGCCAACTGATCTGCCCAGCGGCATCGACGGCATCCACACCGGAAACCCCGTCCGCGCCGCTATTCTGGATCGCCACAACGCCCCGTACCCAAGCGCCACCGGCGGACCACTTAACATCCTTGTCATGGGCGGAAGCCAAGGCGCGCGCGTTCTCTCCGACGTTGTGCCCGAAGCCCTCACACTCTTGCCAAAAGATCTCCACCCGCGCCTGCACGTCAGCCATCAGGCTCGCCCCGAAGACCTCGCCCGCGTCACCGATGCCTACACGCTTGCAGGCATCGACGCCGACGTTCAGACCTTTTTTTCCGACGTCCCGGAGTGCATGAGCGCGGCGCATCTTGTCATCATGCGCGCCGGAGCATCCTCTGTCGCCGACGTGTCGATCATCGGCCGCCCCTCCATCCTTATCCCTTTCGCTGCGGCGACCGCTGATCACCAAACCGCCAACGCCCGCGGCCTCGTCGATGCAGGCGCCGCCTTGCTCATCAAAGAATCCGCTCTTGATCCTCCCACCCTTTGTGAGCAAATCCGCGCCATCCTGACCGACGCCCCCCATGCCGCGCAAATGGCCGCAAATGCCTTATCGACAGGTAAACCTGACGCAACCGAGCGCCTCGCCGCGCTGGTCGAACGACTCGCGGAGAGACGCGCATGAACGCAGCAGCCACCAAACTGCCCACCGAAATGGGTCCCATCCACTTCGTTGGCATCGGAGGCATAGGCATGTCGGGCATCGCAGAGGTGCTGATCGAAGCGGGTTATATCGTGCAAGGCTCCGATCTTAAGGCCACCAAAATCACCAACCGTCTTGAACGCCTCGGCGCCAAAATCTTCGAAGGCCAGCGCGCCGAGAACCTTGAAGGCGCCGAAGTGATCGTCATCTCGTCCGCCATCAAACGTGGCAATCCAGAGCTTGACGAAGCCCGCCGCCTCGGCCTGCCAGTCGTGCGCCGTGCCGAAATGCTCGCCGAGCTGATGCGCCTTCGCTCCAACATAGCGGTTGCAGGCACCCACGGTAAAACCACCACCACCACGATGGTCGCAGCCCTTCTCGACGCCGGCGGCATCGACCCGACGGTCATCAACGGTGGCATCATTCACGCCTACGATTCCAATGCGCGCGTTGGAAAGGGCGAATGGATGGTGGTCGAAGCCGACGAAAGCGACGGCACCTTTAATCGCCTGCCCGCGACCATCGCTATCGTCACCAATATCGATCCCGAGCACATGGAACACTGGGGCACGATCGAGAACCTTCGCAAAGGCTTCGACGACTTCGTCTCAAACATCCCGTTTTACGGTCTTGCCGTCCTATGCACCGACCATCCCGAAGTGCAGGCGCTGGTTGGGCGCATCACCGACCGCCGGATTGTTACGTATGGATTTAATGCTCAAGCCGAGGTCCGCGCCGTTAATCTTCGTTACAAAAGCGGCACTGCGCACTTCGACATCCTCCTCGCGCAGGACGATATCACGATCGAAAACTGCACTCTTCCCATGCCCGGCGACCACAACGTCTCAAACGCTCTCGCGGCTGTCGCGGTCGCACGCCATCTCGGCATGAAGGCCGCCGAAATCCGCGGAGCACTGGCCAGCTTCAAAGGCGTCAATCGCCGCTTCACCAAAGTCGGCGAAGTCGATGGCGTCGCCATCATCGACGACTACGGCCACCACCCGGTTGAAATCGCCGCCGTCCTTAAGGCCGCGCGCCAAGCCGTCGCCGATAACCCGGACGCCCGCGTCATCGCCGTTCACCAACCACACCGTTATTCACGCCTGTCCACATTGTTCGAGGACTTCTGCACCTGCTTCAACGACGCTGATGTTGTTGGAATTGCCGAAGTCTATGGTGCAGGCGAAGATCCGATCCCGGGTGCGACACGCGAAGACCTCGTCGCCGGTTTGATCCGCCACGGTCACCGCCACGCCCGCGCCATTATCAGCGAAGCCGATCTCGAGCGTCTCGTCCGCGAACAATCCCGCCCCGGAGATATCGTTGTGTGTCTCGGTGCCGGCACGATCAGTACCTGGGCCAACAACCTGCCCGCTCGCCTGATGAAACACGCCAGCTAAAATAGCGGCGGTAGTCGCAAGCCTGATCTACTTCGCCATCTTTCTCCTCAGCGTCCTCGCCTCCCGCGAAGGTGTCACTCTGCGCGGCTGGAAGGGCGCTGCTGGCTTGATCGTCTGCGGGTTTGTCCTTGCAGGGGTCTTTGCTCTGTTGTTCGCGACAGCCCCATACGCGCCCCTCAACCAACTCCTGTCGGTCGCTGTGGCACAGATGGTAGTATGCCGCAGTGCGCTTGGATTACCTGCCGGAATTTACAAACGATGGAAACTGCGAACAAAGTGTTCTCACCCAAACGACTGGATTCCATTGTCGCCACAATGCGCCTCGAAAGAACACAATTTTCGTCAAACTCAGCACTCATTTTAGTTGAATACTGCAAAGGCGTCAGAGAGTAAGACGTAAATGTGTAATGAGTTTGACTGCGGGTCATACGGGAACCAATTCGGCACGTGCCGAAGCCATTTCTCCCAAACCCAACGTCGCAAGTAAAGAGTGTTAAAGCCATGAATTTCTTTGAAAAAGCCCAAGCGCGTGCTTACGCACAAGAGATACTCGGCCTCAAAGGCCACCCCGATCACGACGAGATTCGCGCCGCATACAAGAAGCTGGCATTCGAAAAACACCCCGACCGCGGCGAAGGTACCGCGGACGAGTTTGCGAGGATCGCCACCGCTTATGCGCTCTTGAAGGACGACAAAGGCTACACCGCGACGGATGCTCTGCAAACCGCACCGACCGATACCGGAGCGACAACGATCCACCCCAAAGCACGCCGTCCCGGTAGCGTTCCTGTCGGCCAGGTCGGTGACGACGAAATCGCCGCTGCTGACTACGTCAGGCCCCGCCGCTTGCGCACAGCTTTGACCTCACGCATTTGCAGGATCAACGCGGACGAAGCACAGGAATGCCGTACACTTCTGGACGAAATTCCGTTCATGGCCGAGCCTGATCTGGACGAACAATCCCTGCGCGCCAGCATCCTCGACATTATCAAAAACACTGGTGCCCCGCACGTTCCTCATACAAACCACTTGCCTTACGCGATCCGCCAAAGTGGCCGCCGCATCTCCTACATGGTGAGCGCGTCCATCGAAGAAGGCGCGAACCGTGTTGCCGTGCCGACTGGCGCGTTTACAGACAACCGTAAAGTCTTGCCGATCATCGTACGCTTCAAGGCGCCGGAAGAAGGTATCGGAACCCATGTTGTCTCAGCCTCGACGCTGGCGGAATCTTTCCCCGGCGCGAAAAGCGTCCGTATTCATTTTGGGCTGGGCGAATGGCCAAAGCCCGCCGTGGCGATGCCGCGCGCCTACGCGTAATCAATCGGCGTATTGCCCGCGGTCGCCCCGGCCGCGGCGAATGCCATATCTATCATGCGCTGCGTGCCTCGGCTGAATTCCAACGGGGCGGGATAAACCATTTTTCCGCGCATCGCCGCGCCAAAGTTCTCGACCTGAGCGACATATTGGTTGAAGGCCGGGAACCGCCAAACGCGCGTTTCATCATCGGTGCCTATCTGCACCGACGCTTCACGATATCGCAGAGGATTGAAGGGCGCGGCAAGATGCAAAACGCCGCGATCTCCGTGGAACGACATCTCCTGAAACTCTTGCATGCGCATGCTGACCACGGCCTCAAATGTAAACTTCGGGAAAGATGCGTTAATGCGCGCGATCGTATCGACGCCGTTCTCCCAGGAAATATCCGCGCGAACAGAATTCGGTTCCTGCCCCGTGGCAAACCTTGCCGTGCCGAACGGATACACCCCGATATCCCGCAAGCCGCCACCCGCAGTTTCCGGCCTGTTGCGAATATTGTCCGGGCTTGCGCTGTTATTATAGGTAAACATGCCCCTCACATGCGCCAGTTCACCAATCGCACCCTCCGCGATCAGATCACGCGCCTTCATCCATTGCGGATGATGGACCGGCATATAGGCTTCGGCGGCCAGTAGACCTGCGTCATCGCGCGCGCCGATCAACCGATCAAAATCTGCCTCATCAAGACCAATTGGTTTCTCTGTCAGGACTGCTTTTCCCGCCGCCAAAGCCTTCAATGTCCACTCCACATGCAAATGGTTGGGCAGCGGCACATAGACGGCATCGATCTCGCTATCCGCCAAAAGGTCCTCATAATCGCCAAACACGCGCAAGCCCGGCTGGAAGGCCTGAAACGTCTCAGCCTTCCTTGGATCAGACGTCGCGATTGCAGAGAATACAGCGTTTTCAGCCATATGAATCGCGGGAGTCATCTGTTCGCGGGCAAATTTACCGGCGCCAAGGACGCCCCATCGAATTGGTTTCATCATATCGTTCTCCTTTGCCAAAGACGTATCACTCAACCCGTTCACGTAGAAAAGGATCCTAGGTCAGAGCCTTTTCAACCTCCGCAATAAAGGCTTCGCCGCGTCTTTCGAAATTGTCGTACTGGTCAAAACTCGCAGCCGCCGGGGCCAACAATACAGTGTCCCCCGCCACCGCTTCCCCGGCCGCGCGCGCGACCGCAATCGCAATCGTCTCGCAAACTTCGCAAGTCACACCATCGGCCATTGCCTGAAGTTCCAGCGCCACCTCGGCCGCTTGGCGTCCAATAGCGTATGCCTTCACAACATGCCCTAAATGCGGGGCAACGGCCTGCAACCCGCTATCTTTCATTTGCCCCCCAACAATCCAACGGACCGCCGGAAAGGCCGCCAAAGCCTTCGCGGCACTGTCAGCGTTCGTGGCTTTACTGTCGTTAACGAAGGTTACGCCGTCGCGCTCTGCGATGATCTGACTGCGATGGGGAAGCCCCTCAAAGCTATGGAACGCTTGCTCAATCAGCTTCGGTGCCAGTCCAAGCGCACGCAATGCCGCAAACGCCGCACAGGCATTCTGATGGTTGTGTGCCCCTGGCAGCCCGCGAACACCGCGCAGGTCCATTGAAGCAACCTGTCGTGATTTGCGGTATTCCGCCAAGAAGCCTTTGCGCACAAAGACATTCCAACCCGCACCGACAAGTTTCTGACCCGCAGACACCCGGATAACGCGATCATCGCTCGCAGCCTCTGCCAGTTGGCCCGCTAGAAAACGTCCCTCTGCCTCATCAACGCCGATCACCGCGCGATCCGGGCCACCTTCAGCGAATAGGCGCCGCTTCGCCGCGAAGTAGCCTCCTAGGCCACCATGACGGTCCAGATGATCCGGAGTAAGATTGGTAAAGACCGCTACATCTGGCGTTAACGCACGGGCCAATTCCGTTTGGTATGAAGACAGCTCCAAGACCACCACGTCGCCGTCACCCGGCGGATCAATATCCAAAACACCGCGTCCGATATTTCCGGCAAGCTGGCTTTCGCGCCCCGCAACCTCAAGGCAATGCTGGATCAAAGCCGAAGTCGTCGACTTTCCGTTCGAGCCAGTCACTGCAATCACCCGTGGCGCAGTTTCAAACCCATCCCACTCCGGCACCGCCAAAGATCTGAAGAATAAACCGATGTCGTTATCTACCGGCACACCCGCGGCCATCGCCGATGCAATATGCCGGTTGGGTACGGGGTAAAGATGCGGAATTCCGGGGGATACAATCAATGCCGCGACCCCATGCCAGGCCCCATCCCGCCCAAGGTTGTGCAGCGTCAGACCTTCGGCCTCTGCGCTCTCTCGCGCAGCGTCCCCGTCGTCCCAACAAAGCGCATCCGCCCCACCCGCAACCAGGGCGCGCGCAGCGGATAGGCCTGTCCGGCCCAAGCCAAGAACTGCAATTCGTCGTCCGTTAACGCCGCGTACCGGTATCATGCCTCAAGCGTCTTCGTCATCGTCAACCTCGATCTGTCCGGAAATCCTACGCCACAGAATGCCCCAATACATTCCAACCGCAAGCACAATGGATAGCGCAAGTATCGCCACCCAGGTCAATACTCCGGGGTTTTCGATCGACAGCCATCCAATGTCCAAAAGCACCCAGACCAAAGCTGCGATGACCGCCAGAACCAGGACAACGCCAAGCGCTCCGATCCCGCGCAGAACCGCTGTCAGGAACACCACGTAGACCACAAGCAACACCAAGCCAAACAGCACGACCAATGACGTCTGATCATCCCAGGACGTTGAAGCCCATCGTACAAAATTCAGTTCAGTTGGATTGAACGTGATCGCGAGCAATACAAATGCCACGAACCACCGAACCAAAAAACCCATTCCAACCTACTCCATATATCACGCTATTGCGCTGGCAATTCGCTTAGCCAAGGCCAACGTTTACCTTCATTAATCTTAACGCACCTTCAGCGTCGCCAATCCAACCAAAGCCAATATCAGGCTGATAATCCAGAAGCGGATCACAATTTGCGGTTCGGACCAGCCCTTTTTCTCGAAGTGATGGTGGATCGGTGCCATCAGAAAGACGCGTTTGCCCGTACTTTTGAAGTAAGCCACCTGAATAATCACGCTCATCGCCTCGACCACGAAAAGACCGCCAACAATGGCCAAAACGATCTCATGTTTTGTCGCCACCGCTATGGCGCCCAAAGCGCCGCCAAGGGCAAGCGAGCCCGTATCCCCCATGAAGACAGCGGCGGGGGGGGCGTTGTACCAAAGAAACCCAAGTCCTCCACCGATTAAGCCGGCCGTAAATATCAGAATCTCACCGGTACCCGGAACATAATTAATTCCAAGATATTCCGTAAAGTCGGTCCGCCCGACCGCATAGGCAATCACCCCCAGCGACCCGGCAGCAATCATCACGGGCATGATCGCAAGCCCATCAAGTCCGTCCGTCAGGTTGACCGCATTGGCGGAGCCGACAATCACCAACATGGCAAAGGGTAAAAACATAAGGCCAAGGTTAAGAAGGCCACTGACAACTGGGATTGCGATGCGGTTTTGAAGCTCTTCCGGATGCATCCCCACCGCCCAAAAACCAGCCACCGCAGCGATCACAAACCCAAGCGCAAGCCGGACCCGGCCCGAAACGCCCGCGTGCGAATTTCGCGTCACTTTCTGATAGTCATCGACAAAGCCGATCGCCCCAAAAGCGATCGTCACAAACAGCACCATCCAAACATAGCCAATGTCCAGCCGGGCCCACAAAAGGGAGGACGTCACCACAGCTCCAAGGATCAAAACGCCACCCATTGTTGGCGTGCCCGCCTTGCCTTCGATATGGCTTTCAGGGCCATCTTCGCGAATGGGCTGTCCGTTCTTTTGTCTGCGGTTCAACAGATCAATAAGCGGGCGGCCAAACAGGAACCCAAAGATCAATGCCGTGAAAAACGCGCCGCCAGCGCGAAACGTTATATACCTGAAAAGATTGAAAAAATCACCACCATCAGAAAATAGCGTCAGCCAATACAGCATACTAAGCCCGTCCCTTATCCGCGGCGGATTTGCGCCGCTCGCCCTGTTTTCGAAGCGCGTCAACGACAAGGCTTACCTTACTGCCTTTTGACCCCTTAACCAGCACCACATCACCCGCATCTACAAGATGATGCGCGTCTGCCGCCAGCTCTTCTGCCGTCGCAACACAGCGTCCGCGTTTTTCATCCGGCAAGGCATCGTATAAAGCGCGCATCCTATGGCCGACGCAGTCGACACGATCAATTAGTTCCATCGCTGGATGACCCGCCATACCGGCATGGAGCGCTTCCTCGGTTTTTCCTAGTTCCAGCATGTCGCCAAGCACGGCGATGCGGCGTCCTTGCCGAATGCGTCCCTTGCCATCTTCGGGACTAACCGCGGTTAACACCCAGAGGGCGGCGCCCATCGACGCGGGGTTTGCATTGAAGGCATCATCAAACAGCTCAAACGTCCAGCCTTCGACAGCGTCCAGGACCACTGTTTCGCGCAGGCCACGCCCCGCGGGGGCGCTCCACGTTCCGATGTCGCAGGCCGCGACCTCCGCATCGGCTCCGACCAGACATGCTGCGCCATAGACCGCCAAGGCATTCATTGCAAAATGACGTCCGGGCGCACCGACGCGAAACGAGAATGACTGGCCGCGAAACTGGCCGCGCACCACGCTGGTTTTTTCGCCCAGCTGGATATCATCCGCGTGCAGTTTCGCTCCTGGCAAAGCGCCAAATCCAACGCGTTGGCTCGCATAAGCCTTTGCTTTATCGTCTAAAATTATCGCCGTTTCGATATCAGCGTTAAACAGGGCCACTCCGTCCGGCTCCAATCCCTCAAAGATCGAAGCCTTCTCATGGGCTATCCCTTGGATATTCTCAAAAGCCTCCAAATGCGCCGCAGCCACCGTTGTTATCATTGCCACATGCGGCCTTGTCATCTTGGAAAGCGGCGCAATTTCACCCGGTGCGTTCATCCCAATTTCGATGATCGCAAACTCGGTGTCAGCCGGCATTCGCGCCAGCGTCAAAGGCACGCCCCAGTGGTTGTTGTAGCTGGCTTCAGCAGCATGCGTTCGCCCTTGTTCCAACAAGACCTGCCGCAGCATCTCCTTGGTTGAGGTTTTTCCCGCCGATCCCGTCACCGCAATAATCCGGGCATCCGTTCGCGCCCTTGCGGCAATGCCCAGGGCTTCCAGCCCTTCCAACACATCGTTCACAATGATTAACGGCGCATCTGCCGCAACACCTGTCGGGACCCGAGCCACCAAAGCGGCGGCGGCCCCCTTGGCCAAAGCATCTGCCACGAAATCGTGCCCGTCGCGGACGTCCTTCAAAGCAATGAACAAATCACCCGGCTGAAGCGTCCGCGTGTCAATCGACACGCCGGCCGCCACCCAATCCGGGCCCTGCGCCTTGCCGTGGGTCGCATCCAAAGCTGCCTGCCGTGTCCAAAGCGCCCTCATAGACCACGCCCATCCAAAGCCGCGACCGCAATGCTTGCCTGTTCGACATCGTCAAACGGCAAGACCGCATCCCCGACGATCTGACCCGTCTCATGTCCTTTGCCCGCGATCAGCAATGTGTCTCCCGCCCCAAGCGCGTCGACACCGCGCAAAATCGCCTCCGCGCGATCGCCCACTTCACCTAGATCGGCAGCTCCCAAACGCGCGCCCGCCAGAACCTCGGCCCGGATAAAGCCCGGGTCTTCGCCTCGCGGATTGTCGTCCGTTACAATCGCCACATCCGCATAATCAGCCACCGCGCGTCCCATCAAAGGCCGCTTTGTTGTGTCGCGATCCCCGCCTGCTCCAAAGACAACAATTAGTCGTCCCAAAACGTGCGGTCGGATCGCCTTCAATGCTGTAACCAAGGCCTCGGGCGTATGGGCGTAGTCCACAAAAACCGTCGCCCCATTGTCGCGCCGCGCCGCGAATTGCATCCGTCCTCGCACGGTTTCAAGTGCGTGTAGCCCGTCAAAGACTTCTTCAGTATCAGCGCCAGTCGCAATACAAAGACCTGCAGCAACAAGCGCGTTTTCGGCCTGGAAGCCGCCGATCAATCCAAGCCGTACCTGCCGTATTTTCCCGGCCCACTCAAAACGGCATTCCTGCCCTGTCGCATCAAAACGCTGTCCCAAAATCCGCAACAAAGCGTCCTCATCACGCCCGACAGTTAATAAGTCCTGCCCACGGGCCTCCACGATCTCGGCCATCCGCGGACCCCATGGGTCATCAATGTTAACAACAGCCGTCGCATCCTCTGGAAGGACGCGCTCAAACAGTCCCGCTTTTGCCTGAAAATACTCTTCAAACGTCGCGTGGTAATCAAGATGATCCTGGCTAAGATTGGTAAACGCCGCCGCTGCCAGCCGCACACCATCCAACCTTTTTTGGGCCAAACCATGAGATGACGCCTCCATCGCGGCATGCGTAATCCCGGCTTCTGCAATCCGCGCCAAAGCCCGGTGAAGCGTGATCGGCTCCGGAGTCGTATGTTGAAGCGGAGCGGTAAACGCACCCTCAATACCGGTCGTTCCGATGTTCACGGCTCGCGCGCCCATCTCAGTCCACAACTGACGCGTGAAAGACGCAACCGACGTCTTTCCATTCGTCCCCGTGACCGCGATCACAATCTCAGGCTGGGCCTCAAACCAAAGGGCTGCGCAAAACGCCAACGCTTCGCGCGGGTCCTCGGCAACCACTAAAGGAATTGCGCTTTCGGCCAAAACCACGGCGGCTATCTCCGCGCCTTCCCGATCGGTAAGCACCGCCCCCGCGCGCATGCGAATTGCATATTGGATGAACTCAGCGCCGTGAACTTTTGTGCCCGGCAACGCACAAAAAAGATGTCCGTCTTTCACGTCACGACTATCCACAGACAGCCCGGTGACGCGGACATCACCAGCGTTGCGCGCGGTCAACCCAAGCTCTGACAGCGACGTCGTCTTTCCACGGGTCTGCATATGCTCGGGCCTCGCGGTCTAGTTTCGTGCCAGTGTTACACCCGTGCGGGCCTCAGGTTCAACGCCCGGCGCAAGGCCCAAAAGTGGCGCGACGCGACGTATCACCTCGGCAGCCACCGGCACCGCTGTCCAGCCCGCGGTTCGCCGCGGCTCCTTGCCGCTCGTCTCCACTGGTTCGTCCAGTGTCACAACCAACACATACTTCGGATCGTCCGCCGGGAAAAAACTCGCAAACGTCGCGATAACTTTGGCCTCGTAGTAGCCGCCGGTCGGTTTTGGCTTGTCCGCCGTCCCGGTCTTGCCACCAACCCGATACCCCGGAACCTCACCAAACGAGGCCGTCCCACGCGTCACGACCTGACGCAGCATTTCGCGCGCCTGACGTGACGTGTCTTCGCTAATGATCCGGGGCCCCGGCACAGGGTAATCTTTCTTAAGAAGCGTGGGGGCGACTTTAAGACCGCCGTTCAGGAGACTGGCATAGGCCGCGGCCAAATGCAGAGGCGAGGTAGAAATTCCGTGGCCATAGGAAATCGTCATCGTCGAGATTTCAGACCAGCTCTTTGGGAGCAGTGGCCGGGCTCCTCCCGCTTCGATCAGCTCAACCGGTGTCGCCTCAAGCAGACCTAATTGGCCCAGAAACGCTTGCTGACGCTCAGCTCCGATCTTTTGAGCGATCCGCGCTGTCCCGATATTCGACGACTTCACAATCACATCCTCAACGGACAAAGCCTTACCATAATTGCGAAAATCTCGGATCTTGAACTTGCCCCAGCGAAGCGGCCCTTGAATATCCACCATCGTCGATCGACTTACTATGCGCTCTTCGATGCCTTGTGCCACTGCGAATATTTTGTAAGTAGACCCCAATTCGTACACGCCCTGAACTGCGCGATTAAACAAAGGAGAATTCCCGGGATCCCCGGTCGTCAGCGGCGTTGGGCGATTATTTGGATCAAAATCGGGAAGGCTGGCAATCGAGACAATCTCGCCAGTGTTAATATCCATTAAAACCGCGGCTGCACCTTTTGCATTCATCAAACGCATCCCGCCTGCAAGCACGCGTTCCACAGCCGCCTGAACCGTCAGGTCAAGCGACAATGCCAATGGCACGTCGCCTCGCCCCGGATCACGCAACACGTCGTCCAAAGCTTTTTCCAAGCCCGCGACTCCAATCACTTCGGCCGAGGACACGCCCTCGCGCCCATACCCGGCGCCGCCCAGAACGTGCGCGGCAACCCGCCCGTTCGGGTAAAGGCGCATCTCGCGTGGCCCAAACAAAAGCCCCGGATCCCCGATGTCGAAGACGGCCTGCTGTTGCTCGGGACTAATTCGCCGCTTAAT
>NZ_JBVCWP010000047.1:0-18936 GCF_057460485.1 Boseongicola sp. | reverse complement strand
TCCCGGAGCCCGTTATTGACTGGGCTGGCATCCTCACCTCCTCCCGAGGGTGCCAGCCTATTTTTCTTGTGATTTTATATTCTGTTCGGGTCTGAAGGAGCGAGCTCGATCTACCGCATATGCGATCATCGAACTCAGACTTAACATCCGGCCGGAAACCATTAAAAGCAGACCATCGCTGCGCTGATCGTCTTTGAGACGACGTGGACAAGTGCCCCGTGTTTTAACGCTGCGTGCGGACAAAGCGGACCTCAGCTATTTTGAGTTGCCGCCTGAAACACTGCCCCCAGCAACACAAAGAACTCGAACCGGTCTGTCGGCCGGGGCCTAGCGCGGTTCGCCGCGCCCGGGCCTAGGGGCCGCATCGGCAAATCCTATGACCTCACGGTCATTTCTCTTGGCCTTAGCAGCATGGGTAGCAAAGTGGCTTGTGCTGGAAAGATCGAAGGCAGAGATGCGGCCCGCGAACAATTCATCGATATAGGCGGCGACTAGCCTTTCGAAGGCCGTGCGCTCCTTGCCGGGATCAAGCAGCGCCGCTCCGTAGCGCAATTCCGCCACGACTATCGTTGTCAGCCACAAGGACGCGAGGACTTGGCGGTCGAACCATGTTTCGACATTTGGGTTCACGTTTTGCTTCTGGATTTCCAAGACGACATTCGTGTCCAGGATGATCATTCGAAGTTGGCTCCGTCGATACCTGAACGGTCGCGGGGAAACTCGATGCCCTCCATATCGACCTCCAGTTCGCGGGCGAGGGCGCGCAGACCTTTCCCAACGGGGGGCTGGTCGGCCGGAAACAGGCCTTCGGTCAGAATCTGACGGGCCTTGGCCTCGGCGCTTACGCCCTCTTGTTTGGCCTTTGCTTTAAGGGCGCGGTGAACCTCGTCGGGAATTTGGCGGACGGTGATCTGGGCCATGATGTGCCTCTTTACCTGTTACCCAAGTGATAGCATTGTCTGGAAATATTATCACAACGCGGGTCATTCATTTCTTGCGTGCCACAAACCTCTCTTCGGTGAGGGCGTCAATCTGGTGTTGCGGCCCGATCTCGCAATACAACGCCACGTCGCTGGCCGACGGGCCGGACCGCATAAGCCTGCTGATTGGCGCAATTCTGCGCAAGCGAATGACCATGCGCGGTTTTATCGTGTTTGACGATTTCGGCAATCTCCACCGGGAGTTTGCCAGGCAGATGGACGGTTGGATTCGCCACGGAAAGATCCAGTATCGCGAAGAAATGATGCCAGACCTCTAAGCTTATAGAATGCCGCGAGACCGATGAATGGATGCTTGCGGGCAACTGCAATGGGCAATCAGGCTGTAGGGCGAACGGCGTGAATGAGACGTGCAGTCTGCTTGGGTACAAACCTGTGATAAAAAACACTAATCTTCAAGGCACCCGTTGATGATTCAAATCAAGGCACGGGGCTTCAGTCCATGCTCAGATTTGCATGAATTGGACGCCACATGAAACTGCCGGTTCGTTCTACGCTTTTCAATACTTGTCACAGGCCTCCTCGCTAACTCGATCACCCATTGGTTCACAGGAAAGGAACATTCGCATGAGTATCAAAATCCTTGGTTCGGGCTGTCAGAAATATGTGGCGCTCGATGATCATGGAAAGACGCTATAATGCGATTTCATCCGCTCATCCGCGCCGCTTTTATCTGCCTGATTCCGGGTCAAGTGCTGGCTGCGGCTCTGGAAGTTCAGCGTGTGACAGGTGGCGTTTGGGCGATCGTTGGTGAGATGGATCAACGCAGCCCAGAGAATTTGGCCAATAATGCCACCTTCGGGCTTGTCGAAACGGAACAAGGCGCCGTCCTGATCGACCCAGGTGGATCGTGGCAAGGCGCCGAGGCTCTGGCGGACGTCATACGCGGCGTCACCACGCAGCCCGTCGTCTATGTGATCGATACTGGCGGGCAGGATCACCGTTGGCTTGGCAACAGTTACTGGCAGGCGCAGGGTGCCACTGTTATTGCTTCGGACGCCGCCGTTAAGGATCAACGCGCGCGCGCTTCGCTGCAATTGTCTGGGCTGGCCAGCCTTCTGGGCGATGCGCTCGAGGGGACCGAGGCCAGCTATGCGGATATTACCTTCGAGGAGCGTCACGCCTTCAGCCTTGGCGGCGTCACCTTCGAATTGATCCACGCCGGCGCCGCACATACGCCCGGCGATATTTTCGTTTGGCTGCCCGACCAAGAGACCGTCTTCACCGGCGACATTGTCTATGTTGAACGCGTCCTCGGCGTGGGTGATCAGAGCTCAATCGGCGAATGGCCCGCGGTGTTCGAGGCGATTGCGGGACTGAACCCGTCTCATGTGGTGCCAGGCCATGGACATGCCACGACTTTGGATCACGCCCGTGCCGACACCTACGACTACCTGACAAACCTGCGCGAGAAAATCGGGACGCTGATTGACGAGGGAGGCAGCATTATGGATGCCCCGACAGTAGACCAGTCTGCTTTTGACTACCTAGAACAGTTTGAAAGCCTCGCCGGTCGCAACGCTCAGGCCGCCTTCCAGCAGATGGAATGGGAGTGATTGGGGCTTGTGGCTCAGTCTCTGCATAGACGCCGCGTCGGCCTTGCGCGTGTAAGACAGGTAGGCGCGGCACGCGAAACCGCCATATGACGGGCAGCGAAATGCTGGTTCATGGTGAGGACGGCCGCATACGCGAGCGCAATACCTTTGGCAAAGACCCGCATCCGCGGAAGGGTTGAGGCGAAGAAAGATCACAGACTTTGGGTAGTGGCTGCCTTTGAAATCGACCGTCCTTTTGGGCGTCCTGCTAGGCGCATTTTTTGCGCAGCCTATGACCGGAGTTCTGTGGATGGGAAAACAGACGACAAAGTTTGCGACAGAACCGTTATAGTTCTCCCAAAACCATCCGTATTGTCACATCTCGTTCAAAATCTGCGTTCGGGTCACCCAAGGGTTGGGTCCAGGCGATATAGATGCCAGCACTCCCCTGGGCCATACGCGGGAAGTTGATCGACCCTGGCGCTTCGTTGAGCGAGATCATCTGTGGTTCCTCGCAGATGCGGCCGGGCCAAACCCGGCACACGAAAAGCCCCTCGCCCCTGTCCATCCGTTCGACCCACGATACGATTGCAGACCCGTCCACCAGTTGCAGTGCGTCAACCCGTCCGACGCCTTCCCCCCGATCTACGCGGGTCGGAGGACTGAAGGTCTCACCGACATCGTCCGAGAACGCGACGTTTACCGACGGTATGTCATTGGCCGCAGTAAACCACGCCAGAACCGTGCGTCCTCCTCGTGCGTCGATTGCCGGACCGTTTATCGGGCAGCCCGAAATCTCCCACCCGTCTTGATGGACCGTAGCGGGATGGGACCAGACATCATCGACGAGGCGCACCAGTGATATGTCCCTAATCTCAGTCTCGGTACGGTCTCGATAGGCGACCAGCACCGTACCATCATCCGCTACAGTTGCAGACGTTTGGCAGCAGGTGCAGGTACGAATGTCTAGCGTCTGGTCTTCGGAAATTTTTCCATCCGGGCCAAAAGTCGTGGCGCGAAGTTGCATCGCGTTTTCAATTGCGTCTTCTCGCGCCCCTTGCGCATTGGTATCGTAGGCACGCCCGTCCAGCCACACCACGGTCAGGCGACCATCCGGCATTGGCTGTAGCGAGGCGAAGCCATGCTGCGCTTCGCTTCTGTCGCGATGGGGTACCAAAGACTGGCCCCAAGTCTCGCCTCCATCCTCCGACAGCGCGATATTCACATCGTACGCATAGGCGCTGTCTCCTGAATTCATCAGCCAATGAACAGCAAGCTTTCCGTCACTAAATGCAGCAATGGATGGGAAATCAGCCCAGTTCACGAAGAGTTCGGGGGAGTCGATGACGGTGCCCGCACGTGTCCATCCGCCAGGACCGCCAATCGCTGTCTTGATGGCGAAGCCGGACCCGTGGACATCGGTCCAGCTCATCGCGATCTGACCGTTTTCCAGCGCAGTCAGCGAAGGCTCCCGTGCGCCGGGTCCTGCCGGAGGCTCCATATCAATGATCTTCGAGAAAACCTGTGCGTTAACCTGCATCGGAAGGACGCAGGAAAGAAGGAGACTAAGAAACGCTAGGGATACGGCTGACCTTGGCATACTTAGAAAGATGCACGTCAGACCAAGAGTTGTCCATTGGAGTGTCGCGCGAGCTTGCCCGACGATGACGTTCTCAACCATGTTCAGTCTGGCCCATCCACGCGAAACAGCGCGTCGAGCGCCCGGAAGGCAGTATTGATGCGGATGCACCGGTTCTTTTCTCTGGAAATGCCATTTGTGCGCTTTGTGCGGAACGTAGCGCTGATGAGCGTTGCGAGTCTGGTTCCGGTGCTTGTTCTTTATGTGGCCTTAAGCCCTGGCTTTGGCGCGATGCTGCTGAACGGAGGGCCCGCTCTCTCACGATTCCTGAGACAGGTGATCACCAACGGGCTCCCCGTCGTCTTCGTGGTGAACTACATTTCCCTCTTCCTCTTCGGATGGATGAATACCTGGCCGACCGGGAAACGAGATGCGGCCTTCGTGGTGTTGATCGACGTCTCGGCAAGGCTCGCGGCATTCGTCTTGCTGCACGTGCTGATCTACGTCCTCTCGGCGGACTGGTTCGGCTCGTTTGGCGGTAGCCGAATGACAGCGCTGAGCGTGGTCGCTCCTACCCTTGCGAGGTCGGCCCTGTTCGACAACATTTCAGGCGTGTATCTCTACGCGACGCTTGTAAGCGCGCTTCCTCTGTACGTTGCTGTGATCGAACGGTCTGTCTGGTTCGGCGGCCTTGCCCGGAGTTTTCCGGGGCGGTCCGGATCGTTCCTGCTCGCCTTCGCCCTCTTCGCTGTCTTCGTTCTCCTGCTGACCGGTGTCGCAAGTGCCATCGTCTATCTTATGTCGCTCATATGAGGTGGCGTGGGGTTAGCCCGGAGTTTCGGGAAAGGCGGCTTCACTCCCGAAAGCGCTCGCTGCGGGCGGACTGTGCCAACCTGTTGCATGGCATGAAAGATGGCCAGCAAAGGGCCCTGTTAGAGAAACCCCGTTTGAGGCCGGCAGGGCAGTTTCGTATCGTCGGGTATGAGCAATTCCAAACCTCTTCCAGCCGAACCATGCGCTTTTCGGGAAATTACTAAGCGGTGGGCTTAACCCTTCCAGCTGAGGTGGCTGGGCAGGAAGGTTATGTTGCGCGATACATTAGTTTGCCACCAGACCGTCAAGCCAGTACGCACTCACACCCTCTGGCCCCGACCAGTCTTTCCCTGGTTCAGGAATTGCGACGGCATCCGGCTTGTTCGCCAATTCTAACGCTTCGCCCATGCTACCAGCATAGGCATAGCCTTGGTGGCCTTCTGCATCGTCAGGTGCGTAGCGACCTATGATTTTCCAAACATACTTCATGCTAGCCATTATGGTTCGGAACCCCGAATAAAAGACACTCAAAGGTTGATGCTTCACACGTTCTTAAGTTTTCGAAACTAACACACGTCAGTGTGCCCTGAGGGCGTTGTCGCGTTAACACGACGATCGGTCTAACAGCGGGTATTTGTCGATGAATGAACAAGATCTTGTATGCTGGGCTTGTCTGTCGGGGGTCAGTGGCGGGTTGAGGGATCGTGTCCAGCGTTTAAACAAAAGCAAGAAAGACGGGGGAGTCAGACCTGCTGAGCGAAACAAACCCCTTTAAGGTTAAAGTTTTTCCGCGATCTGGGAATTGAAAGGGGAGTAAGCACCGAGGCCGTGTATTCGCCTGAAGCGCTTGGAAAAGGGGCCGCCCTTTGCGGACGACCCCCAGCACTCAAATCACTCGTTACTACAAGCATCAGTGTTGCCCACAGAGGCGGCGCTTTTGCGACGCTCGCGGACAAAAATTAAGGTATCTTTGTGGAGCCTTGAAAGCACAGGATCCCGAGCGTCAAACCTGCGAGATGAACATCGCGACAAAAGCCCTGAAGGGTATGACCGAGCGAACGACAAACACGTCTTCTGAAGAGATCGAGAAAGAAGAAATCTCGCGCGCGGCTTGATCCATGCAACACGCCTCACCGCCAACCCGGCGGATCATTCAAATCCCAGTCAATTCCGTTTGAGAAACGCATCAATGCCTGCTTGCGCGACTGCCATGTCCTGATCGGGCGTGCCCGAACTGATGCCTATGCCGCCAACAACTGCGCCGTCCACAATGACAGGAAGGCCGCCACCGACGATCATCAACCGACCGTTAATGGCGGACGAAATGCCAAACGTTGGGGCGCCAGGTTGGCTGGCCGCGCCATATTCGTGGGTCGCTTTTTTCGCAGCGGCAGCGGTAAACGCTTTGTCGATGGCGATCGTCGTCGAGGTGACTTTGCCACCGTCCATTCTGCAAAAAGCGATCAGCTGACCTGCCTCATCGGTGATCGCGATGCACATAGGCACTCCGATGATGCCTGCATGGGCGACAGCGCCCGTGATCAGGACATTGGCGTCTGCGATATCAAGACGTGTAACGGTAATCATGTGTCTTTCCTTTTCTGCGGCACGCCCGCACCAAATGTTTGCATAATTGCGCTGTCGTCGCCCATTATCTGTACGGCGGCATTGTCAGATTAAGCTGATCTGGAACGGTTATTTTATGGAATTTCGGCTGCCTTCATGTCGCGCTGATTGATGATAATCAAGGAGATAATGAAATTATGCCCGAGCTGAAAGGCTCTGAGCAGCGGCAGTGCGGCTAGGTCCGTTTAATCCGACACTGCCCAATACCCGCATATTCGGGACTTTATGGCGGGAAGCGAACGTTCGCTGCGATATGTGCCAGCGTCTGCTGCGCCCGCCGGACAAATCTGACTTTGATCGAGTGCCCACTATAAGATTGCGTTAAAATGGTTTTGAATTGCCCGATGGGATCACGCTTGAATGAAATAATGATCTCTTGGGACTAGGATGCTCAATAGCCTAGAAACGACAGCTGGGTTGCTATTTGACCTTGTCCCATTTGTTCACCGGATATGGAACGCACTCCGAGTGCTTGGGATACGTGCTCGGCTACGATATGATCGAAATCGTTCTGGCGGGCGGCTATGCGGAGGCGATCATCCGCGAAAAATGGGGCCGAAAGCAGGATTGGTATCATCGATATGTTGATGCAATTGTCCAACGCGACGTTCGCGACGCCGCACAGATCGAACAGCTTGCCATCATGCTAAAGCTTCTAAATACCCTTGCCGAACATTCCGGCCAGCTCGTCAACTATTCGGGCATCGGCGGAGCGGTGGGTCTCAACCACGTCACTACCAAGAAGTATCTCGGTGTCTTTGAGAGACTGTTCATCGTTCACACACTCCAGCCATGGTTCACGAACAAGCTCAAACGGCTGACAAAGTCGGCCCAAGCTCCATTTTCTTGATTCCGGGCTCCTTCCTGCGCTGAGAGGCATCTCTCCGGATGTCGTTTGGAAGGACAAGACGTCCTTCCGGGCGGTTCTGGAGATATTCGCCCTCAGCGAACTGCAAAAGATAGCAACGTGGAGTGAGAACTGATGTTCTTTCTCCCACTTCCGAGACAAGGACAAGAACGAGGTCGACATCGTGATAGAGAATAGGCGAGGAGAAGTTGTTGGGATCGGGGTGAAGTCTTCGGCGACGGTCTCATCATCAAATTTTTCAGGTATGCGGAAGCTTGCTGACGCATGTGGAGATAAATTCATTCAGGGACTAGGTCTCTATGACCATGGTCAGGTCGATCCCTTTGCTGAACTGGCCTGAGTACAACAAGGCGCGGAAGCAGCGTGGATCTTTGACCATCTGGTTTGATCCGTAGGTGTCTTGGAAGGCTGAGCCGACGCGAAAGCGGGGCCGGTAATTCACTGAATGGTTCGAAATTTTGGCTGCATGATCTCGGGCAACGTCGGTATAATTGCTTCTTCTGAGTTAGCGTGACAAAGCCCGCGTCACTGTCCTAGTAGAGACTTGGTGCGCATTCGTCTGGCAACTCCATGGTGCTATTGTGGAAGAGGCTTTAGGACGCTGCGGTCCGCTACGGTCATTCCAAAGCCCGGTGCAGACGACAACTTCAAGCGACCATTTACGGGTACATCTTCGCCTTCGAATAGATCGCCGAAGACTGGAAGAATTGATCGGCCATCGGCACTTGTCGCGACGTATTCGCAAAGTGGTGTACCGGTCTGGCTGGCGATGAATTGGTAGGAATAGGGGCCGCTGCCGTGCGGGATCACCGGGATTTCCAGCGTTGAAGCATGGGCGGCGATCCGTAAAAGCTCGGTCAAGCCGCCAACCCACATAACGTCCGGTTGAAGGACGTCGATGAGACGCTCTTCGATCAGCGGGCGGAAGCCATAACGGGTGTATTCGTGTTCACCGGTTGTCCATTTTAGAGTTGGATGAGCTCTGCGAATGTGACGATAGCCATCGACATCTTCAGGCGAGAGGACCTCTTCCCACCAGTATATGTCGAGTTCTTTACAGGCCTCGGCTAATTCTATTGCGTAAGGCACTGTCAATGACATGTAGCAGTCGACCATAAGGGGAAAGCCGGGGCCGACCTCTTCGCGGTGCGCGCGCAGGAAGGCTACGTTTTTCTCCAGGCCTTCGTCTCGGTCTGCAGGGCCGTGCGGCAAGGGGACTTTTGCGCCCCAGAAACCTAGGTCCTTAACCGCGGCCGCTTGTGGGCCCGTGCAATAGAAAGAGATCTCGTCGCGGGTTAAGCCACCGATCAAATTGTAGACCGGCTCACTGCGGATTTTCCCCAAGAGATCCCAGAGCGCGAGATCGACCGCGCTGATGGCCATGACAGTGATACCCTTGCGACCGTATGGCAGCGATGCGCGATACATCTGGTCCCAGATCAAATTAACATTCCGCGCATCCTGATCGACGAGGAACCGGCTGAAGTGATTGGCGATGAGCCACGCCGCAGGCACACCGCCCGTACCGGTCGCCACGCCGACGGTGCCGTCTTCGGTCTCTATTTCGACAAGGATGGAGCCCAGGACACCAATCCCCCAGGACGTTCGTTTTTCGCGGTACGCCGGATATGACGACATCGGGTTCGAGATCAGGCTGTCGACCAGCCAATGCTCCCCCGCGCCCTGATTGAAGTAGTCGCCGCCTTTGCTGGATTTGGAAACGGTCCAGACACGTATGTCCTTGATGCGGAATGCGCGGCTCATGGGAGCAGGAAAACCCGCTTGAGCGGCACCTGTGTTGGCACGTTGTTAGCGTCTGTTTCCATAACGTCTGCCATATGCGCCCACCACCGCTTCATAATCTCGGTGTCGGGCAATGCGTCGAGGGTGTGGTCGTCGGTGCGGGTCAGGATGCCGAACAGGTGGTCGGACTGCGGATCGTGCCAGATCGAGTAGTCGGACACGCCGGCGTTCTTGAGGGCCTCAGAGAGTTCGGGAAAAATCTCGTCGTGGCGTTTTTCGTACTCGATGGCCTGTCCGGGATGGAGGGTCATGCGAAAGGCGATGCGCTCGGCCATAGGTCTACTCCGATAGTTCGTGAATCGCGCGAATGGTCGTTTCGAGCACATGGTCGAGGTGCTCGCGGTAGGCTTTAACTGCTTCGCCAGTGTCTCTGGCAGCGATGGCTTCGGCCACGCGGCAGTGCTGGTCGGTTGAAATTTCAATGACGCCCGGCGTTGCGCTGGCAATGCGGCGGGCATCGATGGCGACGTTGTAGAGCCCATCAGAGATCGTCGCCAGAATGGTGTTGTTCGCGCCGGCGTTAATAGCCTGATGGTACTCGACATCCAGCAATCGAAAGCCAATCGGATCATGGTAAAATGTGAGACCGTCGTTTCCGAGGCTCAGGATGCGTGCACATTGCTCATCGCTTGCGCGCTCGGTGCAAAACCGGACAAGTTCTAATTCGACAACCGCGCGCGCTTCAAACTGGACTTGGAGGTCATGGTCCGCAACCGAGAGAAGCACGTTGAACGGCGTGACGAGGCGGGTCGGCGACAGGTCGGTGACCATGTAACGGCCCCCTTGCTTGCTTTCGAGAATGCCAATTAAGGTCAGAGCCTTAAGAGCTTCGCGCAAGGGTGGTCGGCTAATCCCGAAGGCGAGGCACATCTGTTGTTCGGTCGGCAAGCGGTCCTCGGCTTTGAGGTTTCCGGACTTAATCATTGCGAGAATGCGGCTTGAGACCTGTTCGGATATCGAGGGACGCGAAAGAGTACCGCCGGCGAAATCAAGGCCCGGTTCGGCCGCCTTCTGTGCCCTCACGATCGCGGCGAAGGCGTCGTCTCCGCCCTTCAGGTTCTTAGTGTCAGCAAGGTCAGCCACAAGGGGGTCCAGTCAGTTAAAGTCCAAGTCGATAGAAGTCATTTGCATTGTCCCGATAGAATTTGCGCAGGTTTGTTTCTGATGCGCCTGCGAGCGCCTTGTCGAGGGTCTCGACCCACCTGGTAAGGCTGGTGGCCTGCAGGCAAATGGGCCAGTCCCCAGCATAGATGGTTCTATCAAAACCAAAGGTCTCGATTGTCGCGTCGATATAGGGTCTCAGGTCGTCCTCCGTCCAGTTTTCCGGGTCTGCATAGGGCGGAAGATCTGACAGCTTGATCCACACGTTCGGATGCTGAGCAAGGTCGCCGATATCGGCTCGATATTGGTCGATCGCGCCTTCCTTGATGCCTGGCTTCCCGCAGTGATCGAGGATCATTCGGACATCCGGGATGTGCTGGACGAATTCGCGGATAATATCCATCTGGGTGAAGTTTACGTTGATCTCGAAATGCCAGCCAAATTTGTGTAGAAGATTTACGCCATCAATGAAGTCAGGCGACAGAGTGAGCGCGCGTGGATCAGCGTCGAATTCCATAATGCGGCGGATGCCTTTTACGGTCGGGTGATTTGCCTGCATCTCTTCCAGCATCGGCTCGACCCGACCGCCCCATTCCAGGGGCGCCATTGGCACGATGCCCTTTATGCGTGGATCTCGCTTGGCGCTGTCCTCGACGAATTTGATTTCGTCGATGTACTGGCCGCCAGTTTCGGTAAAGTCAGCAAAGCATTCGAGGAAGACCATCGCCTCGATCTCAAGGGCACCGCTGTCCCTCTGGTAGTCCTCGATCTGATACGTCTTGCCAAAAAGAGGATGACCTTCGAAGGCCGAGTAGGTTAATCGATCCATATCCCAGATGTGCAGATGAGTGTCGATGATCGGAAAATCAGGCATGGCTCCTAGCTCGTCAGTTTGAAGGTCGTGGGATCGGGGGTTTTTAGGGTCAGCCCGAAACCAGGGGCCTCGTCGGAAAGGTTGATGAAGCCGTCATCTGCTACCGGTTCGCCGTCAAAGATATACCAAAATAACTCGTTGCCGACTTCGACGGGCACTTGTGGGAAGAATTCAGATATCGGAGCGGCGTAGGACGACATGGTGATGTGATAGTTGTGCATCTGACCGGCGTGCGGGATCACGGCGACGTCGTTTGCTTCGCAAAGTGCGGTGATCTCTTTGGCCGCCGTGATGCCACCCACCCGATTTACGTCGAATTGCGCAATGTCAAACGAGTCGAGCTCAAGCGCCTGACGGAACCCATGCAAAGAGTATTCGTGTTCGCCACCCGAAATCGCGACTTTGTTCATCGCCCGCAGACTGGCATAATCCGCGAGGTCGTCAGAGATCACAGGCTCTTCAACCCAGCGCATATTAAGCGGCTCAAGGAGCCGGATCATGCGCTTGGCGTATTCGACGTTCCAGCCCATGTAGGCGTCACCCATTATGTCGACATCCGGACCGACGGCCTCGCGAACGGTTTCGACCAGAGAGATATTCTTGTTAATCCCTTCAAGCCCGTCCTTTGGCCCCCACCCGAACCTTAGTTTGACTGCCCTAAATCCCTGGTCAGCATAGTTTTTTGCTTCATCGTAGAGCGTACTGAGCGGCTGACTATAGAGGCGGCTTGCGTAGACTGGAATTTTCGACTTCGTGCGCCCACCAAGCAGATTGAACACCGGCTGCGACAGGATTTTTCCTTTGGCGTCCCACAGTGCAAGATCAATCGCTGAGATCGCTGTCATGCCGATGCCCTTTCGGCCGAACGGCAAGGTGCGTCGATACATCGATTCCCAGAGATATTGGTGTCCATCGGGTTCGCGCCGATCAGGAGCGGCCTTAGGTAGGTGTCTATGGTGGTTTTGCAGGCATGGGGCGCAAGGGCGGCATTGCCGATCCCGATTGTTCCATCGTCGCATTCGATTTCGACAATAAGCCAGCCCAGAAAGCGAAACCCAGCTGTCGAGCCAGAGACATCCGAGACAAGGTCTCCGGCTGTCGTACAAAAGTGTGGAGGCATCGGGGCGACTGGTCCGATCCACTCCCAAATTGTCGTTTTGACGTCGACAATGCGCACCATCGTAAAAGGGTCCTTTTCGGCGGCGGGCACCCCTTTCCAAACACGCGGCGAACCGAAGAATGAGAATTTGGAGTGCTGAATCTGCGTGCAAGAATCTTGGTCTGGTGTGGCCCTTGGAATAATACTTGTCACACAAATTTTTGTCTGACAAGTATACAGAGAGAGGAAAATTAACTTGGTACGGGGGAGGTACGGTACCTTGGACAGCCTTTTTCACAGTCGCCGAAAAGTAGCTGATACGTCGCTGCATCTTCCGGCTTTCGGGATGGGCACGGCGCATCTTGGAGAGCTTTACGGTACCGTGGAGGAAAGCGTTTCACAGGCTACTTTGGCTGCTGGATGGGATGGCGGGGTCCGGTATTACGACACCGCCCCTTGGTACGGTCGCGGACTGTCCGAGCATCGGCTTGGAGGCTTTCTGCGCACGAAGCCACGAGATGAATTCCTAATTACAACCAAGGTTGGTCGTACTCTTTACCGTCCGGCCGACCCGCGGGCGTTTGATCGTGGCCCTTGGGTTGGTGGCCTCAGATTTGAGGTGAAATTCGACTATTCCTACGACGGGATCATGCGGTCATACGAGCAGGCCCTGCAACGCCTCGCGCTTGATACTGTCGACGCGCTGGTCATCCACGATCTTGATAGCGGCTTCCACGATGAAGAGGCACTTGCCGCCCACACGAAGGACCTGTCCGAAACAGGAATGAAAGCGTTGGGCGAGCTGAAATCGTCTGGTGATATTGCGGCGTTCGGTATGGGTATCAACATGAAAGAACAGCTTGCCGATCTGGCACAGCGGGTGGACCTCGATTTCGCGCTGGTCGCGATGCCTTATACCCTGATTGATCAAGATAGCCTGCATACCGGAATGCAGGCCTGTATCGAGCGCAATGTCAGCGTTATCATCGGTGCGCCCTTTGCGTCGGGTATTCTTGCGACGGGCTCGGCGGGCGCGGCGCACTATAACTATGGGATAGCCGACGCAGGTGTGGTCGAAAAGGTCCGCCGTATCGAAGCGGTCTGTGCATCGCACGGCGTGTCTTTGCAAGCGGCAGCGCTGCAGTTCCCGCTCTCGCATCCGGCGGCCGTTGCGATCATCCCGGGGGCTGCAAAGCCCGAGGAATTGAAGGCCAATATTGCGTCGGTGGACGCCGAAATCCCGGCGGCATTCTGGGATGACCTGAAGTCGGAAGACTTGATTGTTGCCGACGCCCCAGTTCCCTTTGACGCAGAAGGGGTGGGCGGGTGATGAGCGATGTTCCGATGCTGATAGAAGCGCGCGGAATTTCCAAACAGTTCGGCGGCGTCGAGGTTCTGAGCGACGTTGATCTTGATCTGCATGCCGGCGAGATCCATGCGCTTTTGGGTGAGAACGGAGCTGGAAAGTCGACATTCGCAAAGATCCTTGCGGGTGTTCATCGCCCGACGAGTGGAACGCTTCGCCTAAATGGTGAATCCGTCCGGATCTCGAGCCCAATGGCAGCGCAGAAGCTTGGGATTGCCCTTATCCACCAAGAACCCGTGTCCTTCCCAGACCTTTCCGTCGCCGAGAATATCGTTATGGGCCGTCACGGAACGGGACTTCTTGCGCGAGTTCCCTGGGCCAAGATCATCGCAGATGCACGCCGGTATATGGAGATGCTTGGCGTCTTGATTGACGTCACGCGCCCGATGCGCGGGCTGTCGATCGCAAATCAGCAAATGGTGGAAATTGCGCGGGCTTTGGCATCGGACAGCCGTTTGATCATCATGGACGAGCCGACCGCGCCGCTGACCCCGCGCGAGGTTGACACTCTTTTCACCATTGCACGGCAGTTGCGGGAAGAGGGTCGTACGATCATTTTCATATCGCATCGCTTGGAAGAGGTGCGCATGCTGTGCGATCGGCTGACGATCTTTCGCGACGGTGCGCACATTGCAACGCGGACGATCGACAGTATCCCGGATGACGAAATCATTCGACTTATGATCGGCCGGACCCTCACGAAATACATGCGCAAGCACACGGCCGAAATCGGAGACATGGCGCTAGAGGTATCAAATCTTACATGCGCTGGTGCGTTCGAAGATATCAGCTTCTCGCTGCGCAAAGGTGAGATCATCGGCCTTGGGGGGCTTGTGGGCGCTGGTCGAACGGATGTGGCACGCGCGCTTTTCGGTGTCGCGCCGGCCACTTCGGGTCAGATACGCGTTGGCGGGAAAGTGGCCCGGATTGAAAAGCCGACGGATGCCATCGAGCTTGGGCTTGCATTTGTGCCAGAGGATCGGGCGGGCGACGGCATTTTCGGCACACTTCCAGTCGAGCACAATCTGACCGCGGCAATTCCGGAGAAAATTGCGCCAAGGGGTGTGATCCGCCGAAGTCTTGAGCGCAAGATTTCGCGCAAATCAGTGGATGATCTTTCGATCCGATTGGCTTCGCTTGGCCAACCCATCGTCGAGCTTTCGGGCGGTAATCAGCAGAAAGTCATTCTGGCCCGCTGGCTGTTGACTGAACCGGAAATACTGATCCTTGATGAACCGACGCGCGGCATTGATATTGGCGTGAAGGCCGAGTTCTACGACATGATCGGTGATCTGGCAGAGGCGGGTCGCGCGATCCTGCTGATTTCGTCCGAGTTGCCCGAGCTTTTGTCACTTTGTGACCGCATCTTGGTCATGTCGGAAGGGCGGCTGATGGCTGAGATCCCGCGCGAAAAGGCCACGCAGGAGAATGTCATGCAGGCCGCCGTGCCACGTTCGGGAGTGGCTGCATGAACGTCTTGCGTTCCGTATTTCTTCGGCGAGAAGCTGGTATCTTTGTGATGATCATTTTATTTTGCGCGACCGTTGGGCTTTACAAGCCGCAGTTCCTTACGGGTCAAAGTCTGCGGATCGTGTTGCTTTTGACGCCGCTTATCATGATCGGAGCCATGGCGCAGATGCTTATCCTGGTGGCGCGGCATGTGGATTTATCGATTGGTTCCACACTTGGGTTTTCCGCTATGGTTGCCGGGTTAATGTACCGGGACTTCCCAGATGTCTGGTGGATAATTGGCTTTCCTGTTGCGATCCTAACGGGTGCTGTCTTAGGGCTTGTGAATGGATTGCTGGTGACGATCTTCAAGTTGCCGTCGATTATCGTCACGCTTGGCACGCTGAGCCTTTATCGCGGGCTGACATTCATCATTTCGGACGCGCGCCAGATAAACCGTGCCAATATTCCGACAGAGCTTAAGGCAATGTCACGGACATCGCCGATATTCGATATCCCATGGATTATCCTGATCGCCTTCGCTGTGGCCCTGATGACGTATGTCGTTGCGCGGCATACCCAGCTTGGTCGACAGATATACGCCCTTGGTTCCAACCCTGATGCTGCACCATTGCGGGGGATCGACGTCACAAAGGTGACGCTGATTGTCTTCACGCTGTCGGGCGCGCTGTGTGGCCTTGCTGGTATCCTTTACGCAAGCCGCTGGGGGTTCGTGAACCCCTCGAATACGGGCGCGGGATTTGAATTTCAGGTAATTGCGGCGGTGGTCATCGGAGGCGTGTCGATCAATGGAGGCGTTGGCACAGTTTTGGGAACAGTGCTTGGCGTATTGCTTTTGGGCTGTGTGGCCGCGGCGCTGCCGCTTCTTGGCATCCCGGGGTCGACCCAGAACGCCATTTATGGTGCTGTTATCCTGATCGCATTGCTCATCGACCGTTCGGTCCGCCAGCGTGGCGTTGTTAGTCTGTCGCGAGGTGTGGCATGACTGATACCACAGTCGCAAAATCCCGAGAGCTCGCACCCGCGCGGCCGACTTGGCACTTGATCCTTGTGCGGCCCGAAACGATGACTTTCCTATTACTTATTGCGGGCTTGGTTGGGGCAAGCACCTTGTCGCCTTTCTTTCTGGACGCAAACTACATTCTACGTAGCTTCACCTTGACTGCCGAAATGTCGATCGTCGCGCTTGTTTTGACGATGGTGGTGATCTCGGGCGAGATCGATTTATCGCCCGCGGCCAACATGGCTTTGTCGGCCTGCATTTTCGCCTGGGCGCAGGACGCGGGTGTTCCGCTGCCGTTGGCGGTCGCGGTGGGCCTTTTGGCGGGGCTGGCTATGGGCGCAATCAACGCCTTCATGTCGATCCGTATGCAGCTACCGTCGATCATCGTGACGATCGGAACACTGATCTTCTTTCGCGGGATTGCACAGGTGATTGCTGGGGACCGTTCCATCCGCGTGCCCGAGAGTTTCATCGGTATCAACACAGTGATGGTTTTTGGTATTCCGCTACCGGTTGTCATCTTTATGGTGGTCGCGCTGATCCTTGGGTTGGTGCTGGGCACGACCGTGATTGGTCGACAAATATACCAGATCGGCACAAATCAGGCGGCAGCGCTTCATGCGGGAATCAACGCCAAACGGATCAAGGTTGGTCTGTTCCTTGTGCTTGGCGTCGTGAGTGCTGCAGCTGGCATGATGGCGGCCTCGCGTCTTGGGTCAGTGCGCTATGATCTTGTTTTGGGGGGCGAGCTGCAGATGGTTCTTATGGCCATGCTTGGTGGCACCTATATCTTTGGCGGGCGTGGCACGATCCTTGGGACGTTTCTTGCAGCCTGGCTTTTGGTGATTGTCTCGACCGGCATGACCGTCGCCAATCTGCTCCCCGCTATTCAATTGACGGTGCTCGGCATCTTGCTGATCGTCGCTATTATCGCCACAAATTTTATTTACGCCCGAACGCAACGCTGAAGGGCGCACCATAGGGGGAAGCCCCGTTTCGATGACTTTAACAGGAGGAAAAAATGTTTAAGAAAACTCTCACCACGGCAACGGCCGCACTTGCCGTCATGGCAAGTGGTGCATTCGCTGAAGATATCGACATCGTCTTTGTTGGGAAAAACACCGGCAATCCGTATTTCGACTCTTTGACGCAGGGATTTGTTGAAGCCTGCGAGGAAATCGCATGTAACTTCGAATTCGTGGCCCCTGCGACGGCTGAGGCCACTTCGCAGATTCCTTTCCTTGAGGCGCAAATACAGCGCGGCGTGGATGTGATTGCGATTTCCCCGAACTCACCTGATGCGCTGAACCAAGTGTTCCAGTCGGCGCGTGATAAAGGCATTCTGGTGCTGACAGTTAACGGCGACATCACTGGGAATGAGCAGTACCGCGATGCCACCATCCTGCCGACAGATTTCACTAAGGTTGGCGCCGACCAGATCGAGATGGTTGGTTCTCTGATCGGTTATGAGGGCGAGATTGCTATTCTTTCAGCTACGACCGAGGCACCCGACCAGAACTTTTGGATTGATGGCATGAACGAGACGATCGCCAACGATGCAAAATATGCAAATATGACTCTTGTGGCGACTGTCTACGGCGACGACCAGCCAGAGAAGTCGACCACTGAAATGGAAGCGCTTCTGGCAAACTATCCGAACCTGAAAGGCGTAATCGCGCCAACAACGGTCGGGATCGCGGCTGCCGCACAAGTGGTGCAAAGCCGTGGTATTGCCGATCAAGTCAAGGTCACGGGTCTAGGACTTCCGTCTGAGATGCGCGAATTTGTCAAAGACGGCACAGTTGAGGGCTTCCAGCTTTGGTCGCCTTACAACGAAGGTTGGCTTGCTGCCTACTTTGCAGTCGGTCTGAAGGACGGCACGATGACCAACATGGTCGGCGGAACGTTCGAGGTGCCAAACCTTGGCACGATCACCATCAACGAAGGTAACTCGATCAATACGCAAGCGGCGCTGACAACATTCAATGCCGGCAATATTGATGACTTCGATTTCTGAAGTCTGAAACATCGGCGGGCGCTGCTCAGGCGCCCGCTTTCCATCTGGGATGTGGATCACACACTTCTGGATGGCTTTGTGCAGGGATCGTTCTCAGCCTGATACTGAGGTTACTCCTTCCCATTCAGGATGCTGAGCATGCCGCACAAATTCAATGCTAACCGCCGAGGCAAAATTCCGAAGCAAAAGTATCGTGTGTCCAACTGGGCGAGTTACAACGAAAGCCTTCGGCGTCGCGGGGATTTGACGGTCTGGGTCAGCGAAGAGGCGCTTGGTTTGTGGCGGGCACCGCGCCGGGCGACGCGGGGTGGTCAGCGGACATATTCAGACCTGGCGATCAAGATCTGCCTGACCCTGAGCGCTGTCTTCAAGCAACCGTTGCGCCAGACACAAGGCTTCATGGGTAGTGTCGCGACCTTGCTTGGTGTCGAGATCGCGGTGCCAGATTTCTCCACGCTCTCGCGCCGGGGCAAGGGACTGACTTTGCCTGCGACGCATAAAACCGACCGATCCGATCCGGTCCATTTGGTGGTGGATAGTACCGGCCTGAAGGTCTTCGGCGAGGGCGCCCGCTCGGCAGCATGCTGTGCATGCGCCTGCCGGGTAAGAAATGGCTTGAGCAAAAGCATAATACAAAGCGCAAACGGCGCTCTTGGCGCAAGCTCCACCTCGGTCTTGATCTTGTCAGCGGCGAGATTGTATGCGCGGACCTAACCAAGGATGACGTCGGCGATCCGACGGCGCTGCCAGGTCTGTTGGATCAAGTCGACGGCCCGGTCGATCT
>NZ_JBVCWP010000046.1:0-19275 GCF_057460485.1 Boseongicola sp. | reverse complement strand
GGTGCGGCACGGCGGTTCTTGCGATGGCAGCAGCGCGGATGTGGCCCGATCAGGTATTGGCTTCGGACATTGATGCCGTCGCGGTTGAAGTTGCTGAAGTCAACGTGCGCGCCAATGGTCTTTCAGACCGGGTCCGCTGTGTTGAAGCCGCAGGTTTTGAACATGAGGCTCTGTCGGGCGCCGAACAATTTGATCTGGTTTTCGCCAATATCCTCATGGGCCCCTTGTTGGCCCTTGCAGCGGATATGAGACGCGCGGTGCAGCCGGGCGGACATGTGGTCCTGAGTGGGATTCTCAATGAACAGGCCGAAACTGTCACTTCGCATTATCGCGACGCAGGCTTCAATCTTATCAAACAGGACCAGATTGTTGACTGGTCGACCCTAACATTGGCGCGAATAGTCGGAATTTGAACGAAAGCGCTGCCAAACAGCTGCTTGCGCCACATTGAGGCCACAATTTCGCGGAATCTTTACTCATCCGGCCTATTGGTCAGGTGTTTGGAGTCTTTCGATGTCCGCCTATCAGTTTGATGAATTTGAACGTCGTATGCGCCGAATTAACCGGCGCCACAGCAAGCTTAGCCATGGGTTCGTCACACAAGTAACCGATGATGGTCTGGTGGTTGCGAAACCGCGTCGTCGTCGCGGATATGCGCTGCTTCGCGGCATCTATTTGCTATTGCTGGTCATATTTATCTTTAAGGGCTTTTTGCACGCTAACCTGGGGCCGCTTGCCTACCAGGAGCGGGTTGATAGCCTCATGGGCGGAAATGTCATCGAGCAAGTTGGTGGCTTTGCCATGATGGCCGATCCTGTCACGCTTTGGCTTTCCGGAACTATCTCTTCCCTCGTGCGATAAAGGCGAACCGCGTCAAGCGGCTGTCTTTCTGGCACCAAAACGAAAACGGCCGCGTCCTGCCAGACGTGGCCGTTTTTTTATTTATGCCGCAAAAATTCAGAAAGTCCTGCGTGTAATCCGGTCGATATCGCCACGGTGAAGGCCGATGTCTTCCAGCTCGTGTGCCGACAGTTGTGACAGCGTATTGCGCGTACGACGCGCGTCGTTCCAAGCTGCCAGAGTTGCTATTGTATTTGAAAGCGCAGCATAAGCCCGGTCAACAACGGTTGCGGGACGGCTTTGCAGGCGGGTGTCGTCAAAAAGTGCCATCGCGTTTATCCTTAAATCTGGGCTGCTGCCCTTTGAATGATTGACCGCACTTAGGAGCGGAATTTCCGTCCGGCAAGCACACAAATTGCATGTCTGGGATGCAGTTTCTGCATAGGTCGTTTTTGGCTCTAAACTGTTACCGGTAAAGGCAAAATCACTGTTTCGAAGTGTCGATTTCGAGCTTCGCGATGACGATTTTATGCCGCTTTTATCGGTGAGGCTTGGTCGCGGTCTATTTGCGACATTTGGAGCCAATCGCTTCTTTTCGCCGCCCAATGTCAATGATGTGGTCTGCGCGCACCACTTTCGCTTCCGTTGCGGCGTTTAACCTGAGTGCATTGCGTGCGATATTGCCGCGCTTCGCTTCTGACCCCCGCAATGTTCTTGGAAGATGTTCGCGTTTCGTGCTACTCATTGCCAAAGATAAAAAAGGGCAGGTGAGGCGATGCGCGTGATGGGGCTGGACCCGGGGCTAAGAGCTCTTGGATGGGGCGTGATTGATGTATCCGGCTCGAAGTTGTCGCATGTGGCAAATGGCGTCTGCAAAACCGGAAATGGCGATCTTGGGGGGCGTTTGGTGTCTCTGTTTGATCAGTTGACCGAGATTTGGGCGCGCTTTTTGCCCGACACCGCTGCTGTCGAGCAAACATTCGTCAACAAGGATGGAGCCGGCACGCTTAAGCTTGGCCAGGCGCGGGGGATTGCGATGTTGGTGCCAGCGCGTGCGGGTATCGTCGTAGGCGAATACGCCCCGAACGCTGTGAAGAAGGCGGTTGTTGGGGTAGGCCACGCGGACAAGCGGCAGGTCGAGCATATGGTGCGGATGCAGCTTCCCGGCATCGAGATCGCCGGGCCGGATGCGGCGGACGCCTTGGCGGTCGCAATCTGCCATGCACATCTTGCCGCGACCGCTGCACGGATCGCGAGGGCGGTCGGATGATTGGTAAACTTGCAGGGCGTCTAGAGTATCGCGGGTCGGATCATGTGCTGATTGATGTGCGTGGCATTGGCTACATTGTGCATGTCAGCGAGCGGACTTTGGCCACCTTGCCCGGCGTCGGGGAGGCGGTTGCGCTTTATACCGAATTGCTGGTGCGGGAAGATTTGTTGCAACTTTTCGGGTTCACGACGTTGGTGGAAAAGGAATGGCATCGGTTGTTGATAAGCGTGCAAGGGATCGGGGCGAAAGCGTCGATGGCGATCCTTGGCACGCTAGGACCCGATGGCGTTTCGCGCGCGATTGCTTTGGAAGACTGGGCGTCTGTCAAAGCGGCCCCCGGAGTTGGGCCGAAGATCGCTCAGCGTGTTGTGCTTGAGCTTAAGGGCAAGGCACCCGCGATGATGGCGATGGGCCGCGCGGCCCCCGCGATTGGCGACGGCGACGGCGAGGTGATCGACCCCGCTGTGGCAATGCCTCCGACGCCGGAAAATGCCTCGGCTCAATCGGAAGCTTTGTCAGCCTTGAGTAATCTTGGATATGCGCCAGGGGAAGCCGCCAGCGCTGTCGCTCAGGCCGCGGGGGCGTTCGAAAATGCGACGACACCTGTGCTTATTCGAGAGGCGTTGAAGCGATTGGCGCCAAAGGGATGACGGGCTTGTGGCGGTGTCGTACGGCTTTGATCTGCGCTGTGGGCGAGAGGCAGGCCATCGCCTCAAAGCTTTCTCACAGTCCACCGGATATTTTTGCCAGAAAGGTGGGCTGTTTTTATGGGTGAACCCGATCCAACACTGCGTCCCCAAGCGCGCCCGGAAGATACGGATCGGGCGTTGCGCCCGAAGACGCTTGACGCCTTTGTAGGGCAGGCCGAAGCGCGGGCAAATTTAAGCGTTTTCATTGAAAGCGCGCGCCGTCGTGGTGAGGCGATGGATCATACGTTGTTTCATGGGCCGCCCGGTTTGGGCAAGACCACGTTGGCGCAGATCGTCGCGCGCGAGTCGGGCGTAAACTTTCGGATGACCTCGGGACCGGTTTTGGCCAAGGCCGGGGATTTGGCGGCGATCCTGACGAACCTTGAGGCACGGGACGTCTTGTTCATTGACGAGATACACCGGTTGAACCCGGTGGTGGAGGAAGTGCTTTACCCCGCGCTTGAAGATTTCGAACTTGATCTGGTGATCGGTGAGGGCCCCGCGGCTCGCACCGTGCGCATCGAGTTGCAGCCCTTCACGCTTGTGGGGGCAACGACGCGGCTTGGGCTTTTAACGACACCCCTGCGGGACCGCTTTGGTATTCCGATGCGCCTGAATTTTTACACCGAAGACGAGCTTTTTCTGATCGTGGCGCGAGGTGCCGGGCTTTTGGGCATTCCCGCTGAGGACGGCGGCATGCGCGAGATTGCACGTCGCGCACGGGGGACACCTCGGATCGCTGGGCGGCTCTTGCGGCGCGTGGTGGACTTCGCGCTTGTCGAGGGAGATGGGCGGCTGACACAGGAGCTTGCTGACAGCGCCCTGACGCGGCTTGGGGTGGATAAACTCGGGCTTGATGGAGCGGATCGCCGGTATCTGACGCTGGTTGCCGAGAATTATGCTGGCGGGCCGGTCGGGGTTGAAACGCTTTCGGCGGCGCTTTCGGAAAGTCGTGACTCGATTGAAGAAGTCATCGAGCCCTATTTGTTGCAGCAGGGCCTTATCCAACGCACGCCGCGAGGGCGAATGCTGGCGGCCAAAGCCTGGAGCCACTTGGGTCTGCCGGCTCCTCAAGCTGCGGGGCAAACCGATCTGTTTTGAAGCAAGGGACCGGATCGGGTGTTTTCCCGACCGCAGGTCTGGAGATTTCTGGCGTCGCACGCTAGCTGACAGAGCATGGAATTTGGGGACGTAGAAAAAATGTTTACGCGTGCGGACGGGACGTTTCTGTTTGCGCGTTGGGGCCGTCCCATCGTGCCGATTGTTTTTGGTGTTGATGACGCAACGCTTTCGGTGATGAAGGGGGCGATTGAGGCGGTCGTTGCATTGGCCGACCACAAAATGGCCGAAACTGATCCTGATCTGGGCGCCAACCTTTTGGTGTTCTTTTTTCGCGAATGGAACGAGTTGCTTGAGACCCCGGGCCTTGACCGTCTGGTGCCTGATCTGGTGCCTTTGGTGGGGCGGCTGGAAGCGGCGGATGCCAACCAGTATCGGCTTTTCCGGTTTGAGCCGCATGGCGCGATCAAAGCTGCGTTTGTCTTCGTCCGGATGGACGCCGAAATGTCGAAAGTAGCGGCGGAAGATATCGCGCTGGCACAGGCAGTTCAGACCATTTTGTTGTGGTCAGATGTGGCCTTCATGGACAAAGGGCCGCTTGCGCGTTTGGGAGAGCAGGTTGTGTTAAGACCTGACATCGCGGCGCTTGTACGGGCGGGATATGATCCGACCATGCCTGCTGTTGCGAATGATCCAAGCCACGCTTTAAGGCTGAGCGCGCGCGCAAATCGCGATCTGCCGGTTTAAGGAAGACTGAGGCTGGACGCCTGACGCGGCCTGGCGCATCGTTGCGACCATGAGCCATCGACTGACTTTGCGCGTCTACTATGAAGACACTGACCTTGCGGGAATTGTGTATTACGCAAATTACCTGAAATACATAGAGCGCGGCCGCACCGAGTATGTGCGCGAGGCCGGGATCGATCAGGTCCGGTTGAAAGCCGATGAAGGGATTGTCTTCGCGGTTCGTCGGATCGAGGCGGACTACAGTGCGCCCGCAAAATTTGACGATCTCCTTGACGTGGTAACCCAAGTCGAAAGCGTGACTGGTGCCCGTATCACCATGCATCAGGTTATCGAACGCGCCGGCGAGGTGGTGTTTGAGGCCTTGGTGACGCTTGTGGCTTTGTCAGAAAACGGCCGGCCGGCGAGACTTCCGGCGGAAATACGCCAAACTTTGTCCTGATTGCGCAATCGCCGCAGCGTCATTCACGGCTTCTTGTTGGCATTTTCTATGCGGTTCCGATAATCTGCTGTGAAACGAGGGACCCAAAACAATATAATAAGGGTCGGCAGAGAGAGCGGAACTATGGAGCAGGAAGCGATCGCGCTTGCGCAGCACGCAGATTTTTCGATCTGGGCGTTGTTTGCGCGTGCGTCTTTTACGGTCAAGCTGGTGATGGTGGCGTTGATATTGGCGTCAATCTGGGCTTGGGCAATCATTTATTCGCGGTCAAAGGACTACCGTCAGGCGCGCGCCGAAGCGGCAACCTTTGAGGAGGCGTTCTGGTCGGGGGAACCGCTTGATCAGTTGTTTGATCAGATCGGACCTGCGCCAAATAGCCGGGCCGAGCGCATTTTTTCCGCCGGCATGACCGAATGGCGGCGCTCGCATCGCGACAACGGTGGGATGATTGGCGGCGCACAGGTGCGGATTGATCGCTCGATGGACGTTGCGATCCAAAAAGAGACCGAGGCCTTGCAGGCGGGATTGCCGGTTTTGGCAACAGTTGGATCGACGGCGCCTTTTGTAGGTTTGTTTGGGACGGTTTGGGGTATCATGGTTGCCTTCATCGAAATCGGTCAAAGCCAGTCGACGAGCCTTGCGGTTGTGGCGCCGGGTATTGCCGAGGCTCTTTTGGCGACGGGGCTTGGGTTGGCGGCGGCTATTCCTGCAGTGATTTTCTACAACAAGCTATCGACAGATGCGGACAAGATTATTGGTGGATACGAGTCTTTTGCGGATGAGTTCGCCACGATCCTAAGTCGCCAGATGGACGCGTCCTAGAATGGCGGCGGGTGTCCTTGAAAAAGGCGGTGGATCGCGCCGGCGGGGCCGACGATCTCGCTCAAAGCCGATGGCCGAGATCAACGTGACGCCCTTTGTGGATGTCATGTTGGTCTTGTTGATCATCTTCATGGTGGCCGCGCCGTTGCAGATTGTTGGTGTGCCGGTTGAGTTGCCGCGCACCGCGGCACAATCCTTGCCGACTGAGCAGGAGCAGCCATTGACGATCACGCTGACGGCGGATGGTGCGACCATGATCCAGTCCACTGAAGTCACTGACGGTGACATTATCGGCCGCTTGCAGGCTATCTTGACCGAGCGAACCTCGGATCGGGTGTTCTTGCGGGCTGATACATCGGTGCCTTATGGGCGCGTCGCGACAGTGATGGGGGCAATGAATGCCGCCGGGATCACGAATATTGGCCTTGTGACAGATGATGGCGGTCCTCGTCTAAACGGCCAGGGCGGTTGAGGCGGCGTTGCGCGCGGGCTGGTATCTCTCTGGTGCGGGACATTTCGCGCTTGTTGTGTTCATCTTCTTTGGTGGGATGTTCGCGGGCGACCGCATACCGGAGGTTACAGTGAGCGAGGTGACGGTGCTTTCGGAAGCTGAGTATGCAGCACTTTTGCCACCGACGACCGCGCCTGAAATGGCGACGGACGCGCCTGAAGTTACGCCGCCGACTGAGGATGAAGCGCCGACGACCCCCGCCGAAGATACCGCACCCGAAGTGTCCTCGCCCGTGCAAGCCGACGAGCCCGAAACACCCGAGAACCCTGATCTTACCATCCCCCAGCCGATCCCTGACGCGGTCGTGGAAGACAACGCACCAATCATTGCGACACCGCCAACGGACATTGAGGGGTCGTCCCCAATTGAAGATGGCACGCCGCAGCCAGCGCCGCGCGTTGCTGCAACACCTTCGATTGCGCCGCCGCCATTGGCGGAAGTTGCACCCGAGCGCGTGGACGAAGTCGCACCCGATCCAGAAGCGCCGCCCGAAAAGGCGGTCGAAGAGGCCGAAGCCGCCGCGCCGCTGGAAGCCAGCGACCGGATTGTCACCGAGGCCGAAGAAACGCAGGAATTGGCGCCTGCCAGTTCGATGCGCCCCCGCACGCGGCCCGCGAGGCCCGTGCGTCAGGCGGAAACGCCCGCCGAGACGCCAACCGAAAACGCGCCGAACGATGCCATTGCCGATGCCGTGGCGGAAGCCAACGAAACGTCCGCCTCAAACGTACCAACTGGGCCGCCATTAACGGGCGGGGAACGTGACGTGCTGCGGGTCGCGGTCAGTTCGTGCTGGAACGTCGGCAGCTTGTCGACGGATGCGCTAGGCACAACTGTTGTGGTTGGGGTGTCCATGACTGAGGATGGCAAGCCGGTGACGAATTCCATACAGCTGGTTTCGTCGGCTGGCGGATCGGATGGCGCCGCGAAACAGGCATTTGAAGCCGCGCGACGGGCGATTATCCGCTGCGGCGCCCGCGGATTTCCTTTGCCGGTGGAAAAATTCAGCCAATGGCGCAATATCGAAATGACGTTCAACCCCGAAGGGATGCAGTTCCGATGAAGGTTTTGAGTTCGCTGGTGCTCGGCTTGGTGATGACTTTTGCAACGCCTTTGGTGGCGCAAGAGCGTTCCGGGCCACTCAGGATCGAAATAACCCAAGGCGTTATCGAGCCTGTCCCAATCGCAGTGGCTCCGTTTTTGGCGGAGAACGCGGCAGCGGCGGATTTTGCCCGTCAGATCACGGCCGTGGTCGCGGCAGATTTGGTTGGCACGGGTTTGTTCCGGGACGTGCCCAAGAACGCCTATATCAGCCAGGTCAGCGATTTTAACGGATCCGTTCCCTATCCTGACTGGAAGGCAATCAACGTCGAGGCCTTGGTGACAGGCGCAGTGACGCTGACCAGCGACAAGCGGTTGGTTGTTAAGTTCCGTCTCTTTGACATCTTTACGGGCGCGCCTTTGGGCGAAGGTCTGCAATTCGCGGGCGGGACCGATAGCTGGCGGCGTGTGGCGCATAAAGTTGCAGATCAGGTCTATGCGCGGATCACCGGTGAAAGCGGCTATTTTGACAGCCGCGTGGTCTACGTTGAAGAAACAGGCCCAAAGAATGCGCGCGCCAAGCGGTTGGCGATCATGGACTACGATGGTGCCAATATTCAATTTCTGACAGATGCGTCGTCCATCGTGTTGGCCCCAAGATTCTCGCCTACTGGCGACCGGGTTTTGTTCACCAGCTACGAATCCGGCTTTCCGCAGATTTATGAATTGTCGGTGGGCACAGTTACGAAACGCCCGCTACAGATGGATGTCGAAGCAATGACTTTCGCTCCGCGCTATGCGCCGAACGGCCAGACCGTACTATATTCGCGCGCAGAAGGCGGGAATACAGATATATTTCGGCTGGATCTCGCCAGTGGCCAGCCCACTCGATTGACCAGCGCGCCGTCCATCGAAACCGCGCCTTCGTTTTCGCCGGATGGCAGCAAGATCGTTTTTGAAAGTGATCGCTCCGGCAATCAGCAGCTTTACGTGATGTCCGCGACGGGGGGCGAGGCCTCCCGGATCAGTTTTGGTCAAGGGCGATACGGGACGCCGGTCTGGTCGCCGCGTGGCGACTTTATTGCCTTTACCAAACAAAACGCGGGCCGTTTTCATATAGGCGTCATGCGCACTGATGGTTCTCAAGAGCGGCTTTTGACAGCGTCGTTTCTCGACGAGGGCCCCACTTGGGCTCCGAACGGGCGCGTTTTGATGTTTACACGCGAAAGCGCTGGCGCTGATGGAGAGCCCGCGCTCTTTTCTGTGGACATTTCGGGGCGAAATTTGAAGCGACTTGCAATGCCGACCGCGGCCTCGGACCCGGCGTGGTCGCCGCTTCTGCCGTGAGCCGTTTCAATCTTCTTCGCGACGTGGTATTTTAGACCAGAGCAGATAAACAAAAAACCAAACAGGTGATCTTATGACTTTTCTGAAGATGGCAGTGGCGGCCGCGGCGCTTGTAGCGCTTGGTGCGTGTACAAATGCGGACCGCTTCGGTCCTGGCAGCAGTGGTGCCGAAGGTGGATTTGGAGCAAACGGTGGTGTCACGGGCGGCGTGAATGATCCGACATCCCCGGTCTATTTCAACGAAACGATCGGAGACCGTATTTTGTTCGCGGTGGACCAGTCGACTTTGGGACCGGAAGCACAGGCCGTGCTGGACCAGCAAGCAGTTTGGCTGACACAGAACGCTGATTACCGCGCACTGATCGAAGGTCACGCAGACGAGCAGGGCACCCGTGAGTACAACCTTGCGCTGGGCGCGCGTCGCGCAAGTGCGGTTCAGAACTATCTGATTTCGCGCGGCGTTGCACCGGGACGATTGCAGACGATCAGCTACGGCAAAGAGCGCCCGATCCAGATTTGTTCCGACGAGACGTGCTATAGCCAGAACCGGCGTTCGGTCACGGTCATCACCGCAGGTGCGGGCGTCTGAGAAACGGAGCTAGTCTCATGCGTTGGATTTTGATTGTTGCCATGTGCATCCTGGCCGTTCCGGCCGTTGCACAAGATCGCGAAAAGACCCTGGCGGATATCCGTCAGGAGCTTTCGGTGCTGTTTGTCGAAATACAGAAGATGCGGCGCGAGTTGTCCACCACGGGGGGTGTGAATGCGAACCTTTCCGGCACCAACGTGCTGGAGCGGGTCGACGCGATGGAAGCCGAATTGCAGCGTGTCATTGCTGCGAATGAGGCGTTGACCAATCGTGTGGATCGCGTTGTTTCGGACGGCACCAACCGGATCGGCGATCTGGAGTTTCGGCTCTGCGAGCTTGAAAGTGGCTGCGACATCGGCAGTCTCGGAGAGACTCCAACGCTCGGGGGCGGGGCTTTGCCGACGGCTGTAACGCCTCAGCCTGTTGCGCCGGTTGGCGATGTGACGGGCGGTGTTGAGTTGGCGGTCGCCGAGCGTGACGACTTCGATCGGGCCAAAGCAACCTTTGATGCTGGCAGCTTTGAAGCCGCAGCAGAGCAACTGCAGCGCTTCACCGAGACCTATCAGGGTGGGCCTTTAACCGGACTTGCACACCTGATGCGGGGCGAGGCGTTGCAAAGCCTTGGGCTGACATCTTCGGCGGCGCGCGCCTATCTGGAAAGCTATTCGGGCACGCCGAACGGGCCGACCTCGCCAACGGCGTTGTTGAAGCTTGGTCTGGCTTTGGATGGATTGGGCCAGAACTCGGAGGCTTGTATTACATTGGCTGAGGTGACGCTTAGGTATCCCGATACCGAAGCGTCGATCGAGGCGCAGGCCGCGCGTGCATCAATGGGGTGCGTGTGAGCGAAGACGAGAACCCGGATGAGATGCTCCGGTATTTCAGTGGGTCTGGGTTTGCTTTAAAAAAACCGAAGAAGCTTGGCGTCGCCGTGTCCGGTGGTGGCGACTCTATGGCATGCCTTGATTTGATGATTTGGCATGGGCGGGACCTGGGGTTTCCGGTCGAGGCGGTCACGTTGGATCATGGGCTCCGGCCTGAGGCCGGAGATGAAATCGCGCTGGTTGCTGCGTATTGTGCCGAATGGAATGTGCCGCATAGCGTTTTGACTTGGGCGTGGGATGGGTCTGGTAACCTTCAATCAAAGGCGAGCAATGCGCGCTATCGTTTGATTGGGGAATGGGCAAAGCAATGCGGCGCAGACTTGGTCGCGCTAGGACATACTCAGGATGACGTAGCCGAAACCTTTTTGATGCGTCTGGCGCGGCAGTCGGGTATCGATGGTCTCGCGCACATGGAGCGCAGTTTTGAGCGGGAAGGTGTCGATTGGACTCGGCCACTGCTCTCCTTCGGTCGTGCTAAATTGCGGTCCTATCTGAAACGCCACGAGGTCGAATGGGCCGAGGATCCGTCCAACAATGATCCGAAATTTGAGCGCGTGCGCGCGCGGCAGGTACTTGAAGCACTGGAACCTCTTGAGATTGATGCCGACGTTCTAGCGAGCGTGGCACACAACCTGTGGCTTGCGAAATCTTCCTTAGATCTTGTTCTGCGCGCGTCAGTATTCAAATACGTTGTGGAAGATCGTGGCGACCTTATTGTGCCGGGTGAGATTCCTGAGAAAGACGGGTTTATTCCGCCGGAACTCATCTACCGGCTGCGACGAGTTGCGATCCGTTGGGTTGGCGGCGCAAACTATGCTCCTCGCTCTAAGGCGATGTTCGAGTTGGAGGATGGCCTGAGGGAAAAGGGCATGCACACCCTTGGCGGCTGTATTTTCAGAATGGTCGAGGGCAAGAAAATTTATGAGCGCCGTTTTCGAATCACCCGCGAATACAATGCTGTACGCAATGTCGTATCGTCCACAGATGCGCCTTGGGATGGGCGTTGGGTGCTTGAAGGGCCGCATGACGCAGAATTGCAGGTGCGCGCCCTTGGCGACGCAGTCAAAAACTGCCAAGATTGGCGCGATACAGGCCTTCCACGCCAGTCCTTGTTGGCCTCTCCGGCGATCTGGCGCGGTGACGAACTTGTTGCGGCCCCTCTCGCAGGCCTCGAAAACGGCTGGACGGCGTCGGCAATTGGCCGCGGCACTTTCTCACAATTTCTCTTATCGCGTTGAAGATCTGCTATTGGTAGCTATTTAATAGTCTAGTCGGAGGGGTGGCCGTTTCTGCCCCAAGAAATTCCCAAAGGAGCGTCCTTTGAACAACGCGCGTAGCATCGCCTTTTGGCTGGTTCTTTTCCTGCTGATATTGGCGCTATTTAACCTTATCTCAGGCGGCCAGACAAACACCACGTCGTCCACCGTAAGCTATTCCGACTTCGTTCAGCGTGTGGAGGGCGGCGACGTCTCAAATGCGACCATCGATGGTGAACGGATCGTATTCCGCAGCTCGGATGGCCGTGACTATGTAACGATCCAGCCGGAAGGCGCAGGCGCAACTGATCTTCTGGTGAGCAATCAGGTCACATTCCGTGCAGAGCCACAGGAACAATCCGGTTTGATGACGATCCTGATGACGTTCCTGCCGTTTCTTCTGCTGATCGGTGTGTGGATTTACTTCATGAACCGTATGCAGGGCGGGGGCAAAGGCGGCGCCATGGGCTTTGGCAAATCGCGCGCGAAGCTTCTGACCGAAAAGCATGGCCGCGTGACGTTTGATGATGTTGCAGGCATCGACGAAGCAAAAGAAGAACTTGAAGAGATTGTAGAGTTCCTGCGCACGCCGCAAAAATTCTCACGTCTTGGCGGCAAAATCCCCAAAGGGGCGCTTTTGGTGGGTCCTCCGGGTACGGGTAAGACGCTTCTTGCACGTGCTATCGCGGGCGAAGCAGGTGTGCCGTTCTTCACGATTTCCGGTTCTGATTTCGTTGAAATGTTCGTTGGTGTGGGTGCGTCTCGCGTCCGCGACATGTTCGAACAGGCGAAAAAGAACGCGCCTTGCATCGTTTTCATTGACGAGATCGATGCGGTTGGCCGGTCGCGTGGCGTAGGCTATGGCGGCGGTAACGACGAACGCGAGCAGACGTTGAACCAGCTTTTGGTTGAGATGGATGGTTTTGAAGCCAACGAAGGCATCATCATTGTCGCTGCAACAAACCGTCCAGACGTTCTGGACCCGGCCCTTTTGCGTCCTGGTCGTTTTGACCGCCAGGTGCAGGTGCCAAACCCGGACATCAAAGGTCGTGAGAAGATCCTTGGGGTGCATGCCAGGAAAGTCCCACTTGGTCCTGATGTCGACCTGCGCATCATTGCGCGCGGCACGCCGGGCTTCTCGGGTGCTGATCTGGCGAACCTTGTAAATGAGTCTGCCTTGATGGCAGCCAGATTTGGGCGTCGGTTTGTTATCATGGAAGACTTCGAAAGCGCCAAAGACAAGGTCATGATGGGCGCGGAGCGCCGGTCTATGGTTATGACCGAGGACGAAAAGAAGCTGACTGCATATCACGAGGCAGGTCACGCTATAGTAGGTCTTAACGTGCCGCAGCACGACCCGATCCACAAAGCGACGATCATTCCACGAGGCCGGGCGTTGGGTCTTGTCTTGTCGCTTCCGGAACGGGATCAGCTGTCCGTCAGCTACACGAAATACACGTCGAAAATCGCGATGGCGATGGGCGGACGTGTGGCGGAAGAGCTGGTGTTCGGGAAAGAGAATGTCACGTCAGGTGCATCGTCTGACATCCAGCAAGTCAGCCGGATCGCGCGCGCGATGGTGACCCAGTTTGGCTATGCCGAAGAGCTCGGCTACGTCGACTACGCTAACGAGCAGCAATCTCCTCTCGGTGCTTATGGCGGCGGCACGACCCATTCGAGCATCACGCAGAAGACAATCGATGACAAGGTAAAGGGTCTGATAGACGAAGGTTACGAAACCGCCAAGCGTATCCTCACGGAAAAGCGCGAGGACCTCGAGCGTCTGGCACAAGGGCTTCTGGAATACGAGACGTTGACCGGTGGCGAAATCACGCGTGTGATCGCTGGTGAGACGCTCAATCGTGGCGATGATGACGACGATAAGCCCACGGACACTGGCGGAACGGCGTCGGTCACGGCCATTCCAAAGACCAAGCCAAAAGCGAAACCATCGGATGATGATGGTGGAATGGAGCCAGAACCTTCCGCCTAATGCGACCCGAAGGACACTGAAACAATGCCCCGCCCTCGTGCGGGGCATTGTGTTTCTGAGGTATGCCATCAATCATTGCAGTAACGAAGTGTGTTTGAAAAAGGCTGCCCTATGCTGTCACAGATTGCCGATATAGCGGACCTGATCGCCGCCGCTGCCATCGTTATTTCGCTGCTGTTCGTGGCCTACGAAATGCGTGCGACGCGCAAGCAAGCCGAACTGACCAACTGGCGCGAGGTCTTGCACACAATGACAGAGTACAAGGCGCAGACAAACGACCCTGTTCTGGCGGATATAGTGGTTCGGGGACACGCTGACATTGATGCTCTAAGCGACGGCGAAAGGCTGAGCTTTGAGCTGTATCTAGAGCAAGGTGTGCATGTCTATGGGAATTTTCTGAAGCACAATGACTCGCTTCCGCAAAAACTGATCGGTCTTGATGGCGCCGTGGGCAATCATTTCTACGAGCTTTTAAAGACTCCGGGCGGGGCTGCTTGGTGGGAAGGTTCCCAAAAACGGCACCGCTTTATGCCGGAAACCTACCGCGTTACCAATGCTCTCCTGAACGAACGGGATGCCAAAGGCGGCGCACCGATCAATAGGTGAGGGAACGGAAGAGAGGTTGCAAATGCCCGCGTTGATATCGACAGATATTGTCGGCAAAATCATGTGGCTTGGGTGTGTGCCTGATCGCGATGCGAACCTGGCTTCGGAAACTCGCGATGAGATGTTCGCGACTTTTTCCGGCGTCGCAGATGAGGATCACAGGGGGCTCACGCGGCTCTCTTGTTCGCGGGTCGTGACTCAATACCCAAAAGGGACTGAAATCAGAAATACCCGGCAATTCTCCGTCGTGTCGGCTGAAGAGATTGAGGCGATATCGACCAAAATCGGGATTGCGCGTCTTGATCCGTCGAGGATCGGCGCCTCCATCGTGATCGCGGGCATCCCAGACTTCACACATATTCCGCCGTCGTCCCGGCTTCAGTTTGACACGGGTACGACTTTGGTTGTCGATATGGAAAACCGCCCCTGTCACCTCCCCGCTAAAGTGATCGACGGCCATCTTCCGGGCGTTGGGCGCGCATTCAAGGCGGCCGCAAGAGGTTGACGCGGCGTGACAGCGTGGGTCGAGCGTGAAGGCGTGCTGCATGTCGGTGACGCGGTGCGCCTTCATATCCCGGCACAGCGCCGCTGGTCACGAGCATAATGCTGGCTTTCGGGCCGAAAGTTTCCGATATGCAACGCCAAGATCCCGGCTTCGACGCAACCGGGGTCGGAAATGTCGAAATTGACGCTTACCCGGCGCGATTGCAGGCTTATAGCGGAAGGAACGTCGAATGACGGCACTCCAACAGGGATATCCGGGAAATGGCATACAAGACTGACATCGAGATTGCGCGCGAAGCCAACAAGAAGCCGATCATGGAGATAGGGGCAAAGCTTGGTATCGGCTCCGAGGACCTGGTCCCATATGGTCACGACAAGGCCAAGGTTAGCCAGTCGTTCATTGAGAGCCTCGCCGACAAACCAAAGGGTAAACTGGTCCTTGTGACGGCGATCAATCCAACGCCCGCTGGCGAAGGCAAGACCACGACGACGGTCGGGCTTGGTGATGGTCTGAATCGTATCGGCCGAAAAACAGTGGTTTGCATCCGTGAAGCCTCGCTCGGTCCGAACTTTGGGATGAAGGGCGGCGCTGCAGGCGGTGGCTATGCTCAGATCGTGCCGATGGAAGATATGAACCTGCATTTCACAGGGGATTTCCATGCGATCACGTCTGCCCACAACTTGCTATCGGCAATGATCGACAATCATATCTACTGGGGCAACGAACTTGAGATTGACGAGCGTCGTGTGACCTGGAAGCGCGTGCTGGACATGAACGACCGTGCCCTACGCGACGTGGTTACGTCGCTTGGCGGTGTGGCAAACGGCTTTCCGCGCCAGACCGGATTTGACATCACCGTGGCCTCGGAAGTTATGGCGATCCTTTGCCTATCGAACGATCTGAAGGACCTCGAAAAGCGATTGGGCGACATGATCGTTGCTTACCGCCGGGATCGCACGCCAATCTATGCGCGTGATCTCAAGGCTGACGGCGCGATGACAGTGTTGTTGAAAGATGCCATGCAACCAAACCTTGTTCAGACGCTGGAAAATAACCCGGCCTTTGTTCATGGCGGGCCGTTTGCCAATATCGCACACGGATGTAACTCGGTTATTGCGACCACAACGGCGTTGAAACTTGCGGATTATGTGGTGACAGAAGCGGGCTTTGGGGCCGACCTGGGCGCCGAGAAATTCATGAACATCAAGTGCCGTAAGGCCGGCCTTGCACCCGACTGCGTGGTGCTTGTGGCGACGATACGCGCGATGAAGATGAACGGTGGCACGGCAAAAGCCGACCTCGGTCAGGAAAGCGTCGACGCCGTCAAAGAAGGCTGTGCGAACCTTGGCCGTCATATCGGTAACTTGAAGTCGTTCGGTGTGCCCGTGGTGGTCGCGGTGAACCACTTTGTGACCGATACCGATGCTGAAGTGCAGGCAGTGCAGGACTATGTCGCGACCCAAGGAGCCGAGGCGATTGTCTCGCGACATTGGGAGTTTGGTTCGGAAGGCTCGGAGCCGCTAGCGCGCCGTGTCGCCGAGATTGCGGAAAGCGGCGCAAGCCAGTTTGCGCCGCTCTATAAGGACGAGCTTTCGCTGTTTGAAAAGATCGAGACTGTAGCGAGGCGCATCTATCACGCCGATGAAGTTCTTGCGGACAAGAAAATTCGCGACCAGCTCAAAATATGGGAAGACGCCGGGTATGGTCATTTGCCCGTCTGCATGGCCAAAACCCAATATAGCTTCACAACAGATCCATCCCGCCGCGGTGCCCCCACAGGCCATAGTGTTCCTGTCCGCGAAGTGCGTCTGGCTGCGGGTGCCGGGTTCGTTGTTGTGGTCTGTGGTGAAATCATGACGATGCCGGGCCTTCCGTCGCGTCCTGCCGCCGAGAATATCCACCTGAACGAGGACGGACAGATCGAAGGGTTGTTCTAGGCGGAATGCACACCGCCGAAGTCATATGGACGAGCGACGGGGATTTTGCCTCCGGGCAGTATTCTCGCGCGCACCTCTGGCGGTTTGATGGTGGCTTGGACGTTCCAGCCGCGCCATCCCCGTTTATCGTCCCGCCCCCATTGGGATTGGCCGAGGCTGTCGACCCGGAAGAAGCCTTTGTCGCCTCGATCTCGTCATGCCATATGCTGTGGTTTCTTGACGTAGCGCAACGCGCGGGATGGAACGTCGCGTCCTACCGCGATCTTGCCAAGGGCGCGCTGCGACAATCAGACGGAGTTGTTTGGATCCCACGCGTGGATCTGAATGTTGAGGTCACATTTGTCGGGGACACACCGGACCGCACTACGCATCTCGCCCTTCATGACAAGGCACATCACGCGTGTTTCATTGCAAATTCGGTGAAAACCGACATCGTTGTTAATCTAAGCTAAGGAAATCCACATGACGGCAACTCGCATCGACGGAAAGGCCTTTGCGGCCAGCGTTCGGGAAAAGGTGACAGCACACGTTGCGACCCTGAAAGCCGATCATGGCCTCATTCCGGGATTGGCTGTTGTCTTGGTCGGCGAGGACCCCGCAAGCCAAGTTTACGTGCGTTCAAAGGGTAAACTGACCCAAGAAGTCGGCATGAAGTCAGTGGAACACAAGCTTGGGGCTGAAACCCAAGAGGCGGACTTGCTTTCGTTGATCGACGCACTGAACAGCGACGAGACCATCCACGGAATTCTGGTCCAATTGCCACTGCCAAAGCACCTCAACGAAGACCTCGTCATCAATGCGATTGAGCCAACGAAGGATGTCGACGGATTCCACATCTCCAACGTAGGCCTGCTTGGAACAGGGCAGAAATCGATGGTCCCATGTACACCTCTTGGCTGCCTTATGATGCTACGCGACCATCACGGCAGCCTTTCTGGGATGAATGCGGTTGTTGTCGGCCGCTCGAATATCGTCGGCAAGCCAATGGCTCAGCTTTTGTTGGGGGACAGTTGCACCGTGACGATTGCCCATAGTCGAACAAAGGAATTGTCGGACGTTGTGCGTCGTGCAGATATCGTCGTCGCGGCTGTGGGGCGGCCTGAAATGGTGGGGGGTGACTGGATCAAGCCAGGAGCAACCGTCATAGACGTTGGGATCAACCGCATTGATGCGGGCGTAAAGGAAGATGGCTCGCCTAAGACAAGACTTGTGGGCGATGTCGACTTCGCAAGCGCGTCCGAAGTCGCGGGCGCGATTACGCCTGTTCCTGGAGGGGTTGGTCCGATGACAATCGCTTGCTTACTAGCAAACACCCTGACGGCGTGTTGTCGGGTGAACGGTTTGCCCGAGCCCGAGGGCCTTACCGCTTAAGCTTGACGTCAACGCGGCAATCAGTTGCGATGGTCGAGCAAAACGGGAGAGCACCATGGTAAAGACCTACACAGGCAAGACGATCGAAATCGGCTTCGAAATGAAACGCTGTATCCATGCGCGCAATTGCTTTTTGAAGTTGCCACAGGTTTTTGATCCAAAAAGACGGCCTTGGGTTTCACCGGATGCGGCCCCGGCTGAAGAAATTACCGCCATGATCCGTACGTGCCCATCGGGTGCTTTGACCTTTCGCCGGCTGGACACCGAAGCAGTTGAAACGCCTCCCGGCATCAATCGCGTGGCTGTTTTGGAAAATGGTCCGAATGCATTTCACGGCAATCTTGTTGTCGCCGGCGAGAGCGCAACACGGGCCACTCTGTGTCGGTGTGGAAAGACAAAAAATCCACCTTTTTGTGACTATTCCCATGTCGACGCCAAATTTGAGGCGACTGGTGAACCTGCGACAACTGGAAAAGATGCGCCGGGTGAGGATGCAGGCGAGGCCCTGCAAATAGTTGCACACGAAAACGGCCCGATCGAAGCGCGCGGCGCCCTGGAAATCACCTCGGGAACCGGACACCGGCTGCACCGCGGGACCCGGGCGTTTTTGTGTCGGTGTGGCCAGTCCAAGAACAAACCGTTTTGCGACGGCAGTCACAAAGACGCAGGTTTTGAGGCGCCGGGCGACTAAGCGTCAGATCGCGCGGCGCGCGGCACTGGAACGGCAAGTATGCGCCTTCCGGTCAGATACGCCGTTGCCTTGTCCGCAAAAAGTCTACGTAGCTCGGGTGTGGTCCAGCTGAGGCCCCCGGTATAGGCGCCAAACGCGGGTAGAATCATTCGAGCGTGATCAACCAGAAAGCAGCGACCGGACGCGTGCCGTATTCGCGCTTTTGGGTGGTAGTGCCCCGAAATTTCACCGCTTTCACAAGGGCTCGCGGCAATGTGGCGGAAGACGAAAGGACCTTCTCGATGCTCGCTTAGATGTGTGCCTGCAAGATCCAAAGGTCCTGGATCGTGGTTTCCCTCGATCCAAAGCCAACGCCGCCCCGCCTGCAGCCTTTGAAGCGTAGAGACATGGACGTCATCGAGTGCTGCCGCTGCCAGGCGATCGTCAAAACTGTCGCCAAGACAAAGAACAGTTTTCGCTTCCGTGGCCTCGATCGCGTCGGACAATTTCGTCAACGTCTCCGTGGTCTCATAGGGTGGCAAAAGGGTGCCTCCCTGCCGGGCAATCCGCTCAGATTTACCAAGATGCAGGTCTGAAATGACCAGCATTTCCACACGAGGCCAATAGAGCGCCCCGGTAGGAAGCAAACATATTTGTTCATCGCAGAATGAAATCGTGGCGTTCATGCTTCGTTCTTGGTTC
>NZ_JBVCWP010000045.1:0-19312 GCF_057460485.1 Boseongicola sp. | reverse complement strand
ACCCGAACGTGTCCAGGAATCGCCGCAACATCGCATTGTTGTAATGACCAAAGCTGTCGTACTCACCGAACGGATCTGGAACGCGCGTCAAAGGCCGCTGCAAATGCTCGCGCAGCATCTCGGGGCTCGGCACGTTGTCCGGCACTTTGCGTAACCCGTCCATATCGTCCGAAAAACAGATAAGCTTCGTTGGAATATCCGACATTACCTCAAATGCACGCCGCACCATTGTCGTGCGCAGCACTTCGCCAAATGTCCCGATATGCGGCAAACCGGACGGACCATAGCCCGTTTCAAACAGCACATAACCCTTCTCAGGAGGCACTTTTTCATACCGTTTCAAAATGCGCCGCGCCTCTTCAAAGGGCCAGGCCTTAGAGGTCATTGCTGCATCTATTAAAGCGGTCATCTCACATTTCCTTCACTGATTGCGCACGATACCGTCACGCAAGGCTCGCTACCTATTGCGGGCCGGGTATGTCGTCAATAAAATCAAAGGGAAATCCGAAAAAGGAATGCGCTTTGTCTTTGCTCCCCAATGACTACACACCGGCCGATACGCTGGTGGCGATCATGATCACGATCTCAGCCTCTGACGAAACCATCCGCACGTCGGAACTCGTCACGATCGAGCGTATTATCAATCACTTGCCCGCTTTCGCCGACTTTGACATCGCGCGTCTGAAAGACATCTCGAACGGTGTTCTCGACCTCTTCGCCGAAGAAGACGGGCTCGACATTCTCTGGGAGGGCGTGCGCGCCACGTTGCCCGAGCGATTGTTCGAAACCGCCTATGCGATGGCCTGCGATGTGGCTGTGGCGGACGGAAAAGTGCTCGAAAGCGAACTTCAGATGCTTGAAGATATGCGTCATGAGCTGAATATCGACCGTCTCAGCGCGGCCGCCATCGAACGCGGCGCGCGCGCGCGCCACATGGTCGTCTAGGACCTCTCGAACTGGCGTGCCCACTCCGACAAAAGTCGTTTTTGCAGGCGCCGCGAGCGGTTCGCCCAAGTCCTTGATCCAGGTGGTCGCTCGCGTTGCTCCGTCGGGATCGAGTCCCGTCGCTGTTTGTCTGCCGTCAGAATCGCAAACACCAAGCGGCGACCGCTTTTGGTATACATGTACCCAACCAGCGCACTGACAAAGTTAAGCGTCCCCGTCTTGGCGACCGCCGACACACCCGCCATGGGCTTGCCGTCTGTGCGATTGGGATCAGGAACCGAGAGCGACTTCATCAACGGCTCAACGCCCTCGCCTTGCCGCAGAATTTCCAACATATCACGCGCGCTGATCTCGGAATCGTACCCAAGCCCGGAATGATCACGAAACGTCATGCGCCGCGTGCCAAACTGTGTTTCGGCCCACCCCGCCATGCGCGAACCTGATCCGACCAAGTTCCCAAGCGGCACGTCATTCACAAGGCTCGACGTCATCCCAACAGCTTCCGCCGTGATATTCGTCGAATACCGCATCATCCCCGTCAGGATTTGATCCAACGCATCGCTTGGGGCCGCACCGACAACCCTGCCAACCGGCGCGGTCTGCGACACCTGCGGAAAGGGCAGTTTCAGCCCATTCAGTCGCGCCACCGATCGAAATGCATCCCCTGCATAGAGGGCTGGAAAGCGCACAGGCAGCCACCGCGCGCCCGCCTTCTTTCCAAGCGATCCTCGCGCAACGCTCCAATAATCAGCCGTCATGCCCTTGCGGTATTCGTACACCGGCGAGGACCGATCCACCATTTGCATCCGCGCCACGTTCGTTTCAGGCGAGTATCGTAGCGATCGCGCCTGCATCGTAATGTTGATCTTCTCGCCTTCCGGAATCCACTCAAAGTGAACCCGGTTGAAATTAAGGTTCAGCCCCCCGTAGGACGGATTATACGCCACCACTTCGGGCTGATCCGCATCAATCCGATCTGCCCGCGGCAGCGCGTCAGCCCAAACCAGAAACCGCCCCGATATCCGCGAAATACCGGCTTCAGCCACCACCTTCGACAGGTCCGCAAGCGCATCACTCGTCAACGTCGGATCGCCTCCGCCGACAAGGCAAAGGTCTCCCTTCAACTCACCATCAACGATCTCACCGTCCGCAAAAACCCTTGTTTCAAAACGAAAATCCGCGCCCAGACGGTCAAGCGCATAAAGCGAGGTCACGGCTTTCAATGTGCTTGCAGGCGGCATCGGTCGTCCCTGCTGGCGCATATCCAGGATTTCACCGGTTTGCGCATCGGCCACAGCGAAGGTAACTGCACCCACAACACCCGATTTCGCCACCAGTTCATTCGTCCGCCCATCGCGGGGCGTCGCCACTCCACGGGGCGGCGGACGCATGGTCGACAACGGGGCCTCTGCCAAAGCGGCATGCCCGGCGGTAGCTGCAAATCCAGTCAAAATGGCGCGGCGAGAGGGGGTGCTCGTCATAAGACGTGTTATCCGGCGGCTTGGTCAGTCAGGCAAGGTTTTCCTCGGCTCACATGTCATTTTTGTGGCCCCGAACATTCACTTTTTCGTAAATTTGACGTTGTCAGCCCGAAGCGCCGTCGAACTGATCGGCATCATTGGCACATTCACAAAGCACCAAGCCGGCGCCTCGCAACCCGCCAAAATACCCGCCTCCCGCGATCTCAGCTTTGCCGAGCGGAACTGCCGCGCAGCAGGTGACATCCGCGCCGAAATCCGGTCCCCAGGCCGCGCCAGAACACCGATTGGTACCGTCTCGAAAATCTCCCGCCACCGGTCCCAGCGGTGAAACCCCGCCAGATTGTCCGCACCCATCAACCAGACGAAATCCACACCTTGATACCGCTGTAACAAGCCGTCCAGCGTCGCCGCCGTAAACCGTGTACCCATCCGCGCCTCAAGGTCCGTGATCCGCACACGCGGATGCTGCATGATCTGACGTGCCAAGGCCAACCGCTCGCCCAAAGGCGCCGGTCCGCGTGTCTTCAAAGGATTGCCCGGAGACACCAGCCACCAGACCTCATCAAGCTGAAATCGCTTCAGCGCCTCGCGCGAAATATGTACATGCCCGGCGTGCGGCGGATCAAACGACCCACCCAACAAGCCGATGCGGCGACCGGCATCCGCAACGGGCCAGCCCTCAGCCATGCCGCACCCGACCAGCCATAAACGGCCCTGCCCCGGCTGCAATCGTTCCAGTGATTTCAAGCATTTGCCTCATATCACCGACCCTTGGCCACCCAAAGTCATTTTGTCAATTCCCGGCGATTGCGCCGTAAAAACCCGCTAAGGCCTAACCGCCGCGATAACTTCTATCTCCACCTTGAATTCTGCCCGTGTGAACCCGCTCACGATCATCAACGTCGATGCGGGCAAACGCACGACATCCGCAAGCCACGCATCCCGCGCCGCCATATAGGCGGCCATAAACGCGCGATCCGTCACAAACGCGCTAATCCGCACCACATCGTCCCGCCCGGCCCCGGCCTCGGCAAGAATTGCATCTATATTGCTGAGACAAATATCTGCCTGCGCCCGCACAGCGTCGGGCACAGTACCGTCCCGCGCCAAACCCAGCTGCCCCGAGGTAAATACCAGGCGACACCCCGCAGGCACCTCGACCCCATGGGCATAGCGCGCGAAGGGCGGCGCAATCGTATCTGGCACAAGTGTCTTCATGCGCAGACGGTGCAATGGGTTTTGGACCAGTGCAAGGGATAAACTTTCCGAACTTTAAGTGCCCGAAGCATGGGCGAATCGCACATAGGTGCGTAATGATTGTGCAAAGCGGTCTGAGGGGGCTGTCGAATGAGGCGATCCAAATTGGAAGCCCGGCCTGGTTCCTCGCATATGACTAAAGACAAAAACCTGGAGGTGAGGATGTCCAATAAATTGAAAATCGCCGGAGCAGTTGCTGCTGCCCTGACCGGCACAAGTGCCTTTGCCGGTGGCCACTTGACCGAAGTCTCTTTCGGCACAAACTGGGTCGCCCAAGCAGAACACGGCGGCTTTTACCAATCCGTCGCTGACGGCACCTACGAGGCCTGCGGCCTTAGCGTCACCATTCTGCCCGGTGGCCCACAGGTGAACAACCGCGCGCTGATGTTTGCCGACCGCATCCAGTTCCACATGGGCGGCGATTTGCTGCAAGGATTTAGTGCAGCACAGGAAAAGATTCCCGTGGTGAACGTGGCTGCAATCTTCCAAAAACACCCGCAAGTCATCGTGGCCCATCCCGAAAGCGCAAGCAGCTGGGAGGATCTCAAAGACCTGACCCTGCTGATAGGCGACAACGGCTACCAGTCCTACTACCAGTGGATGATCGCAGCCCATGGCTTCACCGCAGAACAGCGCCAGCCCTACACATTCAACCCGGCACCGTTCCTTGCGAACAAGGAAGTCGCGATGCAGGGCTATCTTTCGTCCGAGCCCTACCTTGTTGAAAAAGAAGGCGGTTTCACACCCAGTGTCTTTTTGATCGCAGACGCGGGATACTCGTCTTATGCAACCACGATCGAAACCATGCAGAAAACCATCGACGAAAGCCCCGAAGTGGTCGAATGCTTCGTCGAAGGATCGATCAAAGGCTGGTATAATTTCCTCTACGGCGACAATGTCGCCGCGATGGAACTGATCAAAACGGCCAATCCTGAAATGACCCAGGACAAGATCGACTTTGCCATTTCCAAATTGAAGGAATGGGGCATCGTGGATTCGGGCGATACAGAAACCATGGGTATCGGCGTGATCACCGACACCAAGGTGTCCGACTTTTACAACAAACTCGTAGAAGCCGGTGTGCTTGAAGCAGGTCTCGACTACTCGGCAACCTACACCACGCAATTCGTCGGCAAGGGCGTCGGGCTCGACCTGAAGTAAGCCTCATCAGACCAACAAGCCCGGTCGCTGACACTAGCGGCCGGGCGTTTTCTTCACCCGAGGTAGCCAAATGGCCTTACCCATCGATCAGCGCCCAACCCTGCTGACTATGAGTCACGTCGAAAAGACGTTCAATGGTGACGTGGTAGCCCTGAAAGACATGAACCTGGCCGTGAACGAAGGTGACTTCGTCTCGCTTCTCGGACCGTCCGGCTGCGGCAAGTCCACCGCACTCCGGTTAATCTCGGGCCTCCTGCCCCCCACGCGCGGCAAAATCGCCTGGGACGGCGGGCGCAATGCCGACGACCTCGGCGTCGTCTTTCAGGAACCAACTCTGATGCCGTGGGCAACTGTCGCCCAAAACGTCTGGCTCCCGTTCCGCCTCAAAGGCGTGCCGTACAATCAGGTCCGCGACGAAGTCCTTGAAGCCCTGAAACTCGTCGGCCTCGACAAATTCCAGAATGCCTACCCACGCGAGCTATCCGGCGGCATGAAGATGCGCGTCTCCATTGCCCGCGCCATGGTCACCAAACCGCGCCTTATCCTGATGGACGAACCCTTCGCTGCGCTGGATGAAATCACCCGCTTCAAACTGAACAAGGATCTTCTGGCCCTGAAGGCCGCGATTGACTGCACGGTGATCTTCGTCACCCACTCGGTCTTCGAAAGCGTGTTTCTATCCGATCGCATCGTTGTCATGGCCGCGCGTCCGGGCCGCGTCATCCACGAATTACACGTCGACACCCCCTACCCACGTGACGAAGATTTCCGCACGTCGGCCGAATACGCCGTCCACACCCGCGCCACCTCGGACGCGCTCCGCGAAGCGATAGGAGAAGCGGCATGAGCCTCACCGAAACCGGCCCTGTCCCGGCCCCCGCGATCGACGAAGAAGAAGCCGCGCGCGCGCGCCAGGACCGCATCAACCGCATCGCCAAATGGACGCTGCCCTCAGCCGTGATGTTTTTCACAATCCTCGCCTGGCACCTCTACGTCACGATCAACGACATCCCGCACTACGTCCTGCCCGGCCCTGTCCTGGTTGCACAATCCATTGTCAACGACTGGAACCTCTTGTGGCCCGCAATGGTGCTGACCTCGCGCCTTACTCTCCTCGCCCTCCTCTTCGCCATCCTCGGAGGCGTCACCCTCGCCGTCGCCTTTACACAGTCCCGCTGGGCCGAAATGTCGTTCTTTCCCTACGCGGTGATCCTGCAGGTGACACCCGTCGTCGCCGTCGCCCCGCTTTTGCAAATCTACGTCGACAGTGCCTTCGTCGCCGCCCTGCTGTGCGCATGGATCGTGGCGTTCTTCCCTATTCTGTCGAACACCACCATCGGCCTGAAATCCGCCGACCATAACCTGCAGGACCTTTTTACCATCTACGGCGCAAGCCGCTGGCAACGCCTGCGTTACCTCGCAGCCCCCTCCGCCCTGCCGTTCTTCCTCGGTGGCCTCAAAATTGCGGGCGGCCTCGCCCTGATCGGTGCGGTGGTTGCAGAATTCGTCATTGGACGCGCCGGCACCGGCCTCGGCCTTGCCTCAACGCTGCTCGAGGCCTCCTATCGCTTCAACTTTGGTCGCCTCTATGCCTCGCTGATCCTGATCTCAGCTATGGGCGTCGTCATCTTCGCCGTCACCTCGACCATCAGTCACCTCATGCTGCGCAAGTGGCACGAAAGCGCATTGAAACGCGACTGATGGGCCCATTTCGCAGTATACCCGACGGCAATGTCACGCTAATGAACGTCACCGTTCCGGGCTTCCTCATTGGTCGCCCGGAAGACCTCGTCACGACCTACCTCCACCTCAAAAACGGGCGCATTTCCGACACCGGCGGCATCCAGATCGACATGGGCCGCGCCATGGTTTTTCCCTGTTTCACCGACATGCACACCCATCTCGATAAGGGCCACATCTGGCCCCGCGCCGCGAACCCAGACGGTACATTTTACGGCGCACTCACCACTGTCAGCACCGACCGCGCCGCGAACTGGACCGCCACAGACGTCGCCGGCCGCATGGAATTTTCATTGAAATGTGCCTACGCCCACGGCACCAAAGCGATCCGAACGCACCTCGACTCGATCCCGCCGCAAGACGACATCTCATGGCCGGTCTTCGCAGAGATGCGCGCCAAATGGGCCGGCAAGATCGACCTTCAGGCCGCCAGCCTCATCGGCTGCGAAAGTTTTGAAAATATTGCAACCGACTATGCCGCAACCGCCGACATCGTCGCCGCAAACGGCGGGGCCCTCGGCATGGTCACCTATCCAGTCGCAGACCTGAAACAACGCCTCACCGATTTCTTCATCCTCGCCGGAAACCGCAGCCTCGAGGTCGACTTCCACAGCGACGAAACCATGGACCCCGAAAGCGAAACCCTGCGCGCCATCGCCGAAACCGTGCTTGAAACCGGCTGGGACAAACCCGTCACCATCGGCCATTGCTGCTCGCTGTCAACACAATCCGACGCCCGTGCCATGGACACCATCGACCTTGTCGCCAAAGCAGGGATCAACATTGTCAGCCTGCCGCTCTGCAATCTCTACCTTCAAGACCGTCACGCAAACCGCACACCGCGCGGGCGCGGCATCACCCTTATCCACGAAATGAAGGCCCGCGGCGTCAACGTCAGTTTTGCCAGCGACAACACCCGCGACCCCTTCTACGCCTACGGTGATCTCGACATGATCGAGGTCATGCGCCATTCGACCCGCATCGGCCACCTCGACCACTCTGATGCCGACTGGACCCGCGCATTCACCACTAACCCCGCCGCCGCTATGGGCCTCGACACACCGTCCCTCGCACCCGGCGCGCCCGCCGATCTGGTGATCTGCAACGCCCGCGACTGGAGCGAACTGTTCGCGCGTCCCCAATCCGACCGCATCGTCCTGCGCGCGGGCCAGAAAATCGACACGACGCTTCCCAATTACAAAGACCTTGACCACTTGATGGAGACCACCTGATGCAAGACCGTATCGCTGCCGCCAAGGCCGCCCTTGCCCATCTCGACATCGAAGAAAAAGACAGCGCCATCAAAGCGGCAAGCCGCGACTTCTTCTGGTATTCGCCGGTCCTAAAAGACCGCCTTGACCATGTCACCGCCGACTTCGTCGTGCGCCCCAGAAACGAGGCCGAGGTCATCGAGATTCTCAAGGCCTGCTATGCCCATGATGTCCCCGTCACGACGCGCGGCTCTGGCACCGGAAACTATGGTCAGGCCATGCCACTGGAAGGCGGCTGCGTCATGCATTTGCGCCACATGGACAAGGTTCGCGAAATTCAGCCCGGACGCGTCATTTGCGAACCCGGCGTGCTCCTCAAAGACGTCGACGCCGCCTGCAAAGACCACTCCGGCCAGGAGCTCCGCATGTTCTCCTCCACATGGGCCACCGCCACCATCGGTGGCTTCATCGCGGGTGGCTCGGGCGGCGTCGGCTCCTGCACATGGGGAAGCTTGCGCGACCTGGGCAACATCATCCGCCTGCGCGTCGTCACCATGGAGGCCGATCCCCGCGTCGTCGAATTCCGCGGCGAAGAAATCGCCCGCGTTTCCCATGCCTACGGCACCAACGGCATTATCACCGAAGTCGAAATGCCGCTGGCCCCGGCCTATGACTGGGTCGAAATGTTCGTCGCCTTCGACAATTTCATGGAGGCTGTTCACTACACCGAACAGCTCGCCAAAGAAGACGGCATCCTCATCAAACTGGCCAATATCTTCGAGGCTCCCGTCGCCCACGACTACTTCCAGCGGGTGAAACCCCACGTTGACCCCGGCACGAACCTTGTTGGCCTCATGGTCGCGCCGCAGTCAATGGATGGCTTCCAAACCTTCACAGGCCGCCGACCCGAGGCAACAGTGATTTACCGCAGCGACGACAACAATTGGGAGCGCGGCCCCGGCCCGGTCTTTGAATATGGCTGGAACCACACGACACTGCGCGCTCTCAAGGTTGATCCCTCTGTGACCTACCTGCAGGTGCGTTTCGGTTATCCAAACCATATCGAATTGATCGAGCAAATGCGCGATGCGCTGTCGCCCGAGGTGCTGCACCACCTGGAGGCCTTACGCGAAAACGGCAAAGTCATCTTCGCAGGCCTCAGCCTTGTGAAATTCACCACCGAAGAGCGCCTAAACGAGATCGTGAAAATCCATGAAGACGCAGGCGCCATGGTCTTCAATCCGCACCGCTACACGCTGGAAGAAGGCGGGCGGCAATCCGTCGATGATCGCCAACTTGCCTTCAAAAAGGAATCCGATCCAAAGGGCCTGCTGAACCCTGGTAAGATGATCGCGTGGGATGACCCGGATTTCTCCTTCGACGACATGTACGCCTATCCCAAACTCCAACCCTTAACCGAAGCCTAAAGGCGCGACCGTATGCACCGACGTAATACCGACGGAATACCGACGGCTTGTCGACGTCTCATTTCTGACCGTTTTGAGGGTCAGAAATGACCCGCGCACTCGTTCTTTACGCCCACCCCTGCGACGACAGTTTCGCCGCCGCGCTGCATCAAAACGTGGTCCAAACCCTGACCGATCGCGGCTGGGACGTCGACGATTGCGACCTGTACAAGGAAGGCTTCGATCCGGTCCTATCAGACGCCGGCCGACGCGGATACCACGAGGAACCCAGCAACATTGAACCGGTCAAAGACTACGTTGAACGCCTGCGCGCCTGTGACGCGCTAATCTTTTGTTTTCCTGTGTGGAATTTCGGATACCCCGCAATTCTCAAAGGCTTTTTCGACCGCGTTTTCCTACCCGGAGTGTCCTTCAAACTGATCGACGGAAAGGTCGTGCCGAACCTCACCCACATCAAGAAACTTGCCGCCATCACGACCTATGGCGGCACCCGCGTTCGCGCCACGCTAGCAGGCGACCCGCCCCGCATGAGCGTCAAACGCGCAGTCTGGCACGTGACGCGCCCCACCAAAATGCGCTACCTTGCGCTCTACGACATGAACCGCGCGACAGAGGCAAAACGCGCCGCCTACATCGCCAAAGTCCGCAAAGAAATGAAGGACCTCTGATGCGCGCCCTTGTCGTCTATTGCCATCCCCGCAAGACCAGCTTCACCGGTGCCGTCCGCGATGTCGTTGTGCAGAAATTAGAAGGGGTTGGCGCCGACGTGCGCGTTCTTGATCTCTACGCGCGCGGCTTCGATCCAGTCCTCACAGCCGCCGAGCACGAAGGCTACGAGGCCTGCCCCGACAACTGCGCGCCCGTCGAAAGCGATGTCGCCGACATTCGGTGGTGCGATGCGTTAATCTTTATTTACCCGACGTGGTGGTATGGTCTTCCCGCTGTCCTCAAAGGCTGGCTCGACCGCGTTTTTCTGCCCGATGTTGCGTTTTTGATGCCTGACGGCGAAAACACAACGATCCGGCCGGGTCTGCAGCACATCACGCGCCTCGGCGTGTTTACCACCTGCGGTGCAAGCTGGTGGCTCACACAATTCGTCGGCGCGCCCGGCAAACGCACAATTCTGCGCGGCATTGGCGTTCTCTGTGCCAAGCCCGTCAAAAAAGTCTTCGCCGCTCACTACCTAATGGACAGCTCGACCGACAAATCGCGCAAAAAACACCTCACCCGTGTCGCCGGAAAAATGGACCGCCTCGTTGGCGTACCGCAACGCCAGGCGGGCCCGGTATGATCCCCGTCATCGACTGGGCCAACGCCAAAACCGCCCGCGATAATGTTGTCAAAGACATCGGCATGGCCTTCAGAAATCCCGGTTTCATGGTCCTGACGAACCCCGACGTACCCACAAAACTGCGTAGAGAAGTATTTGATTCTGCAGATAAATTTTTTGATCTTGCGGTGAATGAAAAGCAACAGGTTTCGATCCTGAACACCCCCCATTTCCGCGGTTGGGGCGCCAAGGGCGACGAAAGCCTCGACGAAACTCAGCCTCAAATCGACACCAAAGAGACTTTCAATGTCGGCCTCGATCTTCCAGAAAATGACCCGCGAGTCCTCGCAAACAACCCCTTCCGTGGCCCGAACCAATGGCCCGATATCCCCGGCTTCCGCGAAACGCTTCTCGCGTACTATGACGCCGCGCAATCTCAGGGCCTCGCGATCCTCTCCGTCATCGCCGAAGACCTCAACCTCCCGTCAAACCACTTCGACGCCCTCTTCAAAGACCCTCTAAGCGCCCTCAGATTGCTCCGTTACCCGCCCCGAACGGGTGCGCAAAACGAGATCGGCGCAGGTGCACACACAGATTATGGCGCAATTACCCTCCTCATGACAGACGGTGAACCCGGCCTTCAGGTCCGTGCGCGAGACGGCGATTGGATCGACGTGCCCAGGGTCGAAAACGCCTACATCGTTAACGTCGGCGACTGCATGATGCGATGGTCAAATGACATCTATGTCTCGACCCCGCACCGCGTCCTTACCCCAAAAAACACCCGCCGCTCCGTCGCCTTTTTTGTCGAGGCAAACCCAGACACAATCGTCGCTGCATTACCCGGAACTGGCGATCCGAAGTATCCCGCCATCCGCGCCGCCGACTACCTGCAATCAAGGCTTGACGCCACCTATGCCCCGAAGGAGACCGCATGACCCGCCGCTTTGACTGGGCCGACTATCGGACAACTGAATTCCAAGATATGAATCCTGAAACCGTGATCGCAATCTTGCCCACTGCCGCCATCGAGCAGCATGGCCCACACCTTCCCGTCGGCACCGACACGATGATCGCTGAAGGCATGCTGGCCGAACTGCGCCACCAATGCCCTGATGACTTAGATATCCGCATTTTGCCGGTCCAGTCGGTTGGCAAATCAAACGAGCACCTGCACGCCCTCGGTACACTCACTTACACTGCGGAAACCGCGCTTGGCGCATGGCGCGAGATTGGAATGTCGGTCGCTCGCTCAGGTATCCGAAAAATCGTTATCGTCAACAGCCATGGCGGAAATCTCGATCTAATTTCAATACTTTCCCGTGAACTCCGGGTTCTTGCCGGAATGCTGGCGGTCAAATGCCAATGGGGCAATTTCGGAACACCTGAGGGTCTGTTTTCCGAACGCGAAGAAGCCTTTGGCATCCATGGCGGCGACCGCGAAACATCGCTTATGCTCCACTTTCGGCCCGAAACACTCGACATGAGCAGGGCCATTGATTTCCCGTCAACGGCCGAAGCCGCAACGATATCTCCCATCGGACCAATTTCCTACGGATGGGTCGCCTCTGACCTGAACCCTGACGGCACCGTGGGGGAAGCCCATTTGGCAACAGCCCCAAAAGGCAAGGCCGCCTGCACCCATCAGATTACCGGGTTCATCAACTTGCTCCGGCAAGTGAGGGACACACCAATCGGCGATCTCTCGCCCACCAAGGATGGCCCCTCTTAAGTCGTTGGCAACAATATGTTGACTTTGAAGTCCCTTCGGGTTGCTATGAACAAGGCCATTTATCCCTAGGAGCCGGCAACACACCGAGGAATGCCATGGCGATCGGCGCAGTCATTTTTACACTACCAATTGCTCTTTTAGGAAGCATTTGGGTCATGGCGCATCATGGGCTGAACACGCTTGAAACACTCGGAGTCTATTCCGCGCTTGGGTGCATGACGCTTTTTACAGTCTTCATCGCAACGGTTGTGGCGCTGCGCGACATACGCTGATGCTTCGGTGCTGCCCGCATCCGATCTAAAACACAAGCAGCACAGGATTAGCGCCTATTCAGCCGCCTCAAGATAGTCTTCAAGCGGCGGACATGTGCATACCAAATGCCGATCCCCCCAAACGTTATCGACGCGATTAACAGGCGGCCAATACTTGTCCACCCGGAATGCGCCTTTCGGATAGCACCCCTGTTCGCGCGAATAGGGTCTATCCCAATCGCCCACCAGATCCTCAACAGTGTGAGGAGCATTCTTTAGTGGGTTGTTGTCCTGGTCACTCTCGCCCGCCTCAATCGCCCTAATTTCTTCCCGGATCGAAAGCATCGCATCGCAAAAGCGATCTAACTCGGCTTTTGGCTCGGACTCCGTCGGCTCAACCATCAACGTGCCCGCAACGGGCCAGCTCATTGTCGGTGCGTGAAACCCATTATCTATCAGACGCTTGGCAATATCATCGACACTCACGCCTGCGCTGTCCGCAAAGGGACGCGTATCCAGAATGCACTCATGCGCAACCCGGTCTTTTCCACCTCTGAATAAGACGGTAAACGCCCCTTCCAGTCGCTTCGCGATATAGTTTGCATTCAGGATCGCGACTTTTGTCGCCTGCGTCAGACCCTCTCCGCCCATCATAAGAATATAGGCCCAAGGGATCATCAAAATGCCAGGCGACCCGTATGGGGCAGCGCTAACCGGGCCTTCGACGCCTCCTGTCACAGGATGCCCCGGCAGGAACGGCTTGAGATGGGATTTGACGCCAATCGGCCCCATACCGGGACCTCCGCCACCATGCGGAATACAGAAAGTCTTATGCAAATTCAGGTGGCTCACGTCAGAGCCGATCTCACCGGGCTTTGACAGACCAACCATCGCGTTCAGGTTCGCCCCATCAAGATAGACCTGCCCACCGTGGTCATGTGTGATCTCGCAAACTTCACTCACCGTCTCTTCGAAAACACCATGCGTCGAAGGATACGTAATCATACAAGCGGCCAACCGGTCGCCAGCAGCTTCGGCTTTGGCACGAAAATCGACCAGATCAATATCGCCATTCTCAGCCGATGCGACCACAACAACATTCATCCCGCACATCTGCGCGCTTGCAGGATTGGTTCCGTGGGCAGAGACCGGGATCAGGCACACATTGCGCTGATCATCCCCCCTGGAACGATGATACGCCATAATTGTCAAAAGCCCGGCATATTCGCCTTGCGCACCCGAATTAGGCTGCATCGACATAGCGTCGTAGCCGGTGATTTCACACAGTTTAGTCGATAGATCCTCGATCATTTCCGTGTACCCCTCCACCTGACCAAGCGGTGCGAAGGGGTGAATATTCGAGAACTCAGGCCAAGTGACTGGCATCATTTCCGCCGCTGAATTCAGCTTCATCGTACAAGATCCAAGCGGGATCATTGCGCGGTCCAAGGCCAGATCACGGTCGGCAAGACGGCGCATATAACGCATCATTTCCGTTTCGGCGCGGTTGTGGTGAAACGTCGGATGCGTCAGGAAATCACTTGTGCGGTGATATTCGACCGGCAACCGCGTGTATCCCGCCTCATAGTCGTCGCGATTAAGCGTCAGCCCAAACGCTCGCCAAACGCCTTCCAGAACGGCGGGCCGAATAGTCTCGTCAACCGAAATGCCAATCTTCGTGTCGCCCACTTTGCGAAAGTTGATCCGCTCTTTACGACCAGCTTCAAGGATGACCCCTTGCAGCGCCCCGACTTCAATCGTGATTGTGTCAAAAAACAACTTAGGCTCAACGCTATAGCCACCGGCCTCAAGCCCCATCACCAAGCGCTCGGTCTTTCGATGTATGCGCTGCGCGATCGCTTTCAATCCGTCGGGGCCATGGAATACGGCGTAAAACGACGCCATCACAGCAAGCAGTGCCTGTGCCGTGCAAACGTTTGATGTCGCCTTCTCGCGGCGGATATGCTGCTCGCGGGTCTGCAGCGAAAGCCGGTACGCCTTGTTGCCGCGCGCGTCGATGGACACCCCGACAAGACGTCCTGGCATCGCGCGCTTCAGAGCATCAGTGCAGGCCATATATGCCGCGTGCGGCCCGCCGTATCCCATCGGCACGCCAAATCGCTGGGTCGAGCCAACAGCAATATCAGCACCCATTGCACCGGGTTCCTTCAAAAGCGTCAAAGCCAGGGGATCCGCAATAACGATCCCAAGCGCTTTGACAGAATGCAGCGCCGTCATCTGATCAGTGAAGTCACGCACATGGCCGTAGGTGCCCGGATACTGAAAAACCGCGCCAAAAACGTCTTCAGCAACCAGATCTTCAGGCGCGCCGATGACAATCTCAATCCCCAGCGGTGCCGCACGCGTTTTCATCACCTCGATGTTTTGCGGGTGGCAATTCGCATCGATGAAAAACGTCTTTGATTTCGACTTCGCCGTCCGCTCAGCCATGGTCATGGCTTCCGCAGCAGCCGTGGCCTCGTCCAGAAGAGACGCGTTGGCTATCTCAAGTCCTGTAAGATCACAGACCATCGTTTGATAGTTCAAAAGCGCTTCAAGCCGCCCCTGACTGATCTCGGGCTGATAAGGCGTATAGGCAGTGTACCATGCCGGGTTTTCAAAGATGTTTCGCTGGATCGCAGGAGGCGTAACCGTACCATAATACCCCTGCCCGATCATCGTGGTGAAGACCTCGTTCTTTTCAGCAACCTGACGCATGTACCACAACAACTCGCGCTCGGACTTTGGCTTGCCGAAGGACAATGGCTTCGCCTGCCGGATTTTTTCTGGAACCGTCTCCTCGATCAGTGCGTCAAGCGAAGATACGCCAAGCACTGCAAGCATTTCATCCATTTCGCTCGCCGACGGACCGATGTGGCGTCGATTGGCGAAATCGTATGGAAGGTAGTCTGTTGGGGTAAATGTCATATCTCTCTCCACAGCCGGTCTAAACAGCTGAAAATGCGTCGATAGTCACGCCAATAGTGCGAATTGACGTCAGTCGATCATGTCGTTGTAGGCGTCCTCATCCATAAGCGCGTCAAGCTGGCTCATGTCCTCAACTTTCATCTTGAAGAACCAGCCCCCGACGGTCGGGTCTTGGTTCACCAATCCCGGATTATCAGTCAGCGCGTCGTTCACCTCGACGATTTCACCATCCACCGGGGCCACGATATCTGACGCGGCCTTAACGCTTTCGATAACGCAAATTTCATCACCCTGGGCAACCTTCGTTTCCGTTTCAGGCAATTCAACAAAGACAACATCCCCCAACTGGGTCGATGCATGTTCCGTGATGCCAACAACAACCACGTCACCGTCTACGCGCAGCCATTCATGATCTTCAGTGTATTTCATAGAGCCCTCATTTGTTCTTTAGCGTTTATAATTTGAAGCACGAAACGGCATGTCCGCAACCGTTAAAGGCAGTCGTTTGCCACGGACGTCGCCTTCCAGCGCCGTGCCGCTCGCCGCGTAGTCACTTCGCACATATCCCATAGACACCGGCGCCTGAAGCGTCGGGCCAAAAGCACCGGATGTCACTTCGCCGATTTTCAATTCGCCGGCATAAATCTCGGTACCCGCCCGCATCGGCGCACGGCCTTCCGGCAACAAGCCGACACGCCTGCGCGGCGCGCCGTTCTGCAGCTCATCAAGGATACGATCCGCGCCAGGGAAACCGCCTGCGCGCTCGCCGCCGCGGCGGCGCGCTTTCTGGATCGCCCATTCTAATGCTCCCTCAACTGGCGATGTTGTTGTGTCAATGTCCGAACCGTAAAGGCAAAGTCCAGCCTCAAGTCTAAGTGCGTCCCGCGCCCCTAATCCAATGGGTTCGACCGCATCCAAATCCAGCAAAGCCTGCGCAAATCGTGGCGCATCGCGCTCGGGCAATGATATCTCGAAACCATCTTCTCCGGTGTACCCCGACCGCGAAACCCAAAGCTCGGCTCCGTGCCAATGAAAGGTGGCCACATCCATGAATCGCATGTCCGCCAGGTCAGGAACCAGAGATGCGAAAGCCGCTTCGGCATCCGGTCCTTGCAACGCGACAAGTGCGCGGTCGATGATGGGTTCTATCGTACACCTGTCCGCAAGATGCGCCTGAAGGTGAGCGATATCTGCCTCTTTGCAGGCCGCATTCACCACTAAAAACAGATGATCGCCGCGATTGGCGACCATCAGATCGTCAAGAATACCGCCGTCGTCATTGGTAAACAGGGCATAGCGCTGCCTGCCTTCGGCAAGTGCCAGTATCGATACCGGGACGAGCGTTTCCAGCGCTAATGCGGCGTCTCGCAGGTCTCCGGACTTTGGCCGCAAGATCACTTGCCCCATGTGGCTGACATCAAAGAAACCCGCGGCGGCGCGTGTGTGCAGATGCTCTCTCATCACCCCAGCTGGATATTGCACTGGCATCTCATAGCCCGCAAACGGCACCATCTTGGCGCCAAGCGAAACATGAAGGTCATAGAGCTCTGTGCGCTTCAAATCCGACATAACATCCCCATTTACTGCCGGCGATTGCGCGCCGAGCACCTGCCGGGCAAAAGCCTTGCCCGTTGGCGCCCCCTCTGTCCTTTCGCCTGAGATCGTTATCCCTTCGGCGCCCCGAACTGGCCGGGGTCTCTCCAGAGTTTTATCGGCGCGGCGGTCCTTGGGCCTGAGAGTTTACCGGGGCGGTTGCTCCTTCGGCACCGGGACGAATCCCGACTTCTCCCGACGCGTCTGTCAAATCGTTACGTCGCTTTGCGCGGTCTGGCAAGACCTTGCGCGCAACGCACCTTCGCGACAATACTTCGTCCATGACCGCGTACGTTTTCGGATATGGTTCTCTTGTGAACCGGGCCACGCATACTTTTGATGCCGCGCATCTAGCCCGAATTTCCGGATGGCGGAGAGCGTGGCGGCACGTTGTTGGCCGCCAGGTGGCATTCCTGACTGCCGTGCCGCATCCAGCCTCCGAGCTGGATGGATTGATCGCCAATGTACCAGACGAGGGCTGGACTGAACTTGACGCGCGCGAGCATTCCTATGATCGCCAGTTGGCCCATGACGTGGCGCATCAACTTGGCCCCGACACGGCCGTCCATATCTACCACGCCCCACCCGAACGGCATGTCCCGACATCACACCTGCATCCGGTAATTCTGAGTTACCTCGACGTGGTTGTACAAGGCTATTTTCGCGAGTTCGGAGAAGACGGTGTGCTGCGTTTTTTTGAAACAACCGACGGCTGGGACGCGCCGATTCTAGACGATCGCCACGCGCCTATTTACCCTCGCCATCAGAGACTTACGCCCCAGGAAGTCGATTTGGTGGATCGCAATTTGAAACACCTTGGCGCGACCGTGATCCTCGCGCCTTAGCGACGGTGATGGAGCAATTGGAGCAGGCGTGCCTGACGGTCGAATGGTTCGACTGCGACATCGCCGGGTGCGTCATCCGAAAGGACTTTCCGCACAAGAACAAAGGTCAACGCTGCGAAAATGATCCCGCCAACTGCCTGTCCGGTCAAAACACCTAGGGCACCGAAATAATATCCACCAAGCAAGACAAAGGGGATGGTTCCAAGCGTATGGCGCCCCCAGTTGATCCAGGTGGAATAGAACGGATGCCCAAGGTTATTGAATGCCGCATTGCCAACGAAGATTACACCGTTGAAAAAGAACGCAAGCGCCAGTGGACCGCAAAACAGGAATATTAATTCCTTGGTAATGCCATCCGCATCGAAAAGGGACACTATCGGACCTCGCAAGAAAAACAGAACAACGGAAATAAACACCACGACCAAGGCCGTAAAGATTATGGCGTCTCGGAATGCTCCGCGTACACGGTCGGTTTGCCCCGCCCCAAAGTTTTGCCCGATGATCGGCCCAACAGCCCCGGAGAGCGCGAAGAGTACGCCAAAAGCCACCGGCGTCATCCGTGCAACAATGGCCATCCCGGCAACCGCGGCTTCACCAAACTCGGCCATCGAGCGGGTCACATAAGCCTGCCCAATGGGCGTCGCAAGCTGCGTCAGGATCGCAGGTGCTGCGATGGTCGCAACGGGTGGCAAGTCGGCGGCCAGACCTTTCAGTGTCGGGCGGCCGAAACCGCCGTAGTAGAGGATGATCGGAAGGACGCCGAAAATCGCGATAGCAATCCGCGCGGCAACACTGGCAAGGGCCGCCCCCGTCAGTTCAAGATCAAGTCCAAAGATCAGGATTGGATCCAGCACGGCGTTGACAGCGCCGCCCCAAACGGTCGCCATCATTGCGCGCCGTGCATCGCCATGCGCGCGCAAAATTGCCCCCCCGACCATCCCCATAAGAAGAAGCGGCAAACTTGGGACAATGATCGAAAGATAGGAGACAGCCAGATCAAGCGTCTGACCGGTCGCTCCCATAAGACGGGCCAACGTTTCAAGGTTCAACCACACCACAAAGGCGAAAATCGCCCCGAAAATAACACCATAGATCAAGGCGTGGGTGGCGCGTTGCTGCGCAAGTTCAGCGTCCCCCGACCCAAGCGCGCGCGCGACAAGCGCACCCGCAGAAATCGCCATTCCAATGCCAAAAGACGACGTGAAGAACAAGATTGCACCCGCATATCCGACGGCTGCCGCAAGCTCGGCCTTGCCCAGCATCGAGATGAAAATCATGTCCACAAAGTCGACAAGGAAGACCGCCATCAATCCAACCGATGAGGTCAAAGACATCACTGTGATGTGTCGAAAGAGGCTACCTTCGAGAAATACCGCGCGATCGCTCATGCGTCAGCTATGCTGGTTTTTGGGTCAAGGCCAACCGACAATCGCAAACAGCGACAAGATTTTGCTTAATCAAAGCTTGGCTT
>NZ_JBVCWP010000044.1:0-19540 GCF_057460485.1 Boseongicola sp. | reverse complement strand
GGGCTACTCTTCTGGATGTCGCGGTCACTGGCTTGGACGAAACATCCACTGGGGTTCAAGTCCATACCGGCGCAGGTGTGCAGGTGTTCGACCAGGTTCTTGTGGCCGCCGGTGGCATGACGGATCACGTGCTTGGGCGTCCGCCATCGTATCGCGTGTGTGGAAGGACCGTGGCGCTGTTTGAGGTGTCCGAGCTGGAAGCCACGCGGTTGGTTTATTTGCCATCGCTGGTAATGGGAACGCCCGAGCGTCACTATTTGTTGCCGCCGATCCGCTATCCGGATGGCAAGGTTTACATGAAACTTGGCGGCGATCCGGACGATATTCTGCTGACCTCGCCGGATGAGATTGGCGATTGGTTTCGCACCGGTGGGCGGGCGGAAGTGCGCGATGATCTGGGTGCGCGATTTCGCGCCCTCTTCCCGGGGGTCACGAGTACATCGGTGAAAATGGACGCCTGCATGACAACCTGGACCAACGATCTGCGGCCCGAGATTGCACGGCTATCGGACAGAGTTTCGGTGGCCTCGGCGGGGAACGGTGCGGGCGCGAAATGCTCGGATGAATTGGGGCGTCGAGGTGCGGCGCTGATTGCAAATGAATTAGGGAAAGGACGATGAGATGACGAAACCAGAAATAGGATTTATTGGACTTGGCTTGATGGGGTCGGCCATGGTCGAACGGCTTCAGGCGACCGGATACAGTGTGACTATAACGCCAAACCGATCACGTCCCAATATCGATGCCGCCGTTGCCCGCGGGGCGTCTGAAGTCGGGACTGCGCGCGAGGTCGCCGCGGCAAGCGACATCGTTATGTTATGCATGGATACCTCGGACAGCGTCGAGGCACGGATGCGCGGCGCAGATGGCGTGATTGCCGGGTTACGCGCGGGCGCTGTTGTGATTGATTTCGGCACGTCCCTGCCCGCATCGACCCGCACGCTTGGCGTCGAAGTGGAGGCCGCCGGCGGAACCTACCTTGACGCACCGCTTGGGCGAACACCGCTTCATGCCAAAGACGGGCTTTTGAATATCATGGGCGCGGGCGACAAGGCGGCCTTCGACAAAGTTGAGCCGGTTTTAAGCGATTTAGGCGAGAACATCTTCCATTTGGGCGATCTTGGCGCCGGGCACACGATCAAGCTGATCAACAACTTCTTTGCGATGACAACGGCGAACGCCATGTCCGAGGCCTTTGCGATGGCCGATGTGATGGGAGTGGATCGCAAGAAGGTTTACGATGTTATGGCGGCAGGTCCATTGCGGTCGGGCATGATGGATTTCGTCAAAGCCTATGGCGTCGACGGTGACCCCATGCAGCTTGCTTTTGCGGTGAAGAACGGCGCGAAAGACGTGGGATACTATGTGCAGATGGCAAAAGAAGCCGGCGCGGACAGCATCATGTCCCAGTGTGCGCTTAAGGGCCTGAAAGCCGCGATGGCGGACGGTCGCTCGGAGGATATGGTGCCGCAGATGGTGGACTTCTATTCGACGCTTTACAAAGCGTGATCCGATGACACGTGTCGCCTGCATTGGCGAAGCCATGATCGAAATGTCGCTGGACGGCGACACAGCGGCCTTGGGGGTTGCAGGAGATACGTTGAACACGGCGGTCTACCTGAAGCGGAGCGCTCCGGAAATCGAGGTCGACTACATCACACGGCTGGGACGCGACCCGTTTTCGGACCGCATCAAGACGTTTATTGCCTCGGAGGGTATTGGAACTGCTGCGATAGGTGTCGATCCGGTTGCCACGCCGGGGCTTTATGCGATCACTTTGGGCGAAGGCGGGGAACGATCATTTACCTATTGGCGGTCGGCATCGGCTGCGCGTCAATTGTTTGCGGACGGTGATTTTTCCATGCTGGAGGGATATGATCTGGTGTATCTCTCCGGGATTTCGCTGGCCATTCTTCCGCATCCGGTGCGACTTGAATTGATTGCGTATCTGAAGGACGCGGGTGTTCGGGTTGCCTATGACAACAACCATCGCCCGCGCTTGTGGACGGTGAAAGAAGCGCGTGATGTGACGTCGGCGTTCTGGGGGTTTGCCGACATTCCCCTGCCCTCGATTGACGACGAAATAGCCGTCTTTGGTGGAGACAAGGCCGACGCGCGCGCGCGATTTTCTACTGCACCCGGGTTGGGCGCAATGAAGTGTGGTGCGGACGGTCCCTTTTCAATCGGCGCGCAAGTTGACCAGTCCTATCCGCCCGCCGGCCGGGTGATCGACACCACGTCGGCTGGAGATAGTTTCAATGGTGCCTATCTGGCCGCACGGTTACAGGGCATGACGCAGGCAGAAGCCTTGCGCGCCGGGCATGACCTTGCGGCGAAAGTGGTTGGGTGTCGTGGGGCGATTATTCCGAAAACTGCGATGTAATATCTGACGCGCCTATCAGGTCCAGAACTGCAGCGGTTGGGTTGGGTGTCGAGATGGCACCCGCGAGCGCAACTGCAAGCGGATCGTCAAGCTTCCGGCCGTGCGATGTTTCTTGGGCGATGAAATCTATCCAGGCCTTAACAGCAGCGCATAAATGCGGGGCCGTGAGGTCGGACGCCAGGCGCGCTCGGATGCTATCAATCAGGCGGTAGGGCACCTTTTGTGACCCATCCATAGCGATCTGGCGAAGCTTATGCTCGACATGTATATTGTCAAATCGGTCGAGCAAGGCATCTGCGTAGGTCGAAGCCTCAAAGCGGACTTCTTTGGGCAACGTGGTTGCGGCCTCGTCCATCAAGCCGCGTACGGATTGTCGTAAATCCGGGTCCGCTATTGCCTCGTGAACGAAAGTGAAGCCCGCAAGGCTTCCGGCGTAGGCCAGATACGAATGCGCGCCATTCAGCATCCTGAGTTTCCGCATTTCATAGGGTGCCACGTCTTGCACCCATTGCACGCCAGGCCAATTCGGGCGCATTGAGACGAAGCGATCTTCGATCACCCATTCTTTGTAAGGCTCGCAGCCGACGGCCATGGCATCACCAGTTTTGGTCCTCAACTCGGCCGTGGTTGCTGGGGTAATCCGGTCGACCATCCCGTTTGGAAAGCTGACCTGGCAATGGGTCGTCAGGCCGCTGGTATTTTGAAACTCTTCGATCGCTTGTGCCAGGGCATTGCCGTTCCCAATGCGATTATCGCAGCTGAGGACCGTCACAGGTGCCTTTCGTTTCGCAAGACCGCGCGCGAGAAACCCGATGAACGTGCGCGGACTGTCCGACAAAAGATCGTGCGCAATGTCCGGGTCCAAAAGGTCGAGATGACCGTTCGGCAACAGGTGGTATCCCTTCTCGGTAACGGTTGCCGAAATCACCGGAAACCTAGCGTCCGTGATATGATCAAGAACAGTCCTGGGATTTTCACTTCCGACAATAATACTGTCAATTATTCTTATGTCGCGCGGCGCCTGCCCCTGCACTGCCAGGGTGTAGCGGTTGCCCTGCGCGGAGAGCCCGTCTCGCACACCAGACGAGCGTAAGGAGACACCGGTGATTGACCAACCGCCAAGGTCCTGGGTGTAGTCGGCAAGATGTGCGCGAAAGAAGTTTCCGGGGCCGAAATGGAGGATTTGATTCATAGACGGTAGGCCTCACGTGCCAGATCGACGGCAAGAAGAATTGCAATTTCTTCCGCGTTTCGTCGGTCGAAGTATCCTCGGCGGATCTGCCCTGACAAATGTTCGGCTACGGCCTGGCGCCACAAATCATGGCGCGCAGGTATCGAGAGGAACGCGCGGGTGTCGTCGTTGAAGCCCGCAAGGTTCCAATAGCCTGCTGTTTCTATAACTTGATCGAAGTATCGCGCAATTCCGGCGGGGCTGTCGTGGAACCACCATGGCGGACCGATGCGGAGGCACGGCCAATGGCCCGCCATGGGCGCAAGTTCCCGCGCGTATGTGCTTTCGTCCAAAGTGAAGAGGATCAGGCGGAAGCCCGGTTCATTTCCAACATGGTTCAACAGCCCCGCCAAACCATCCACCCAACTTGTGGCTGTGGGAATATCCGAGCCCTTGTCAGCACCAAAGATTTTGAAAAGATGCGTGTTTGTGTTGCGCCGGCTGCCTGCATGAAGCTGCATAACCAGCCCGTCTTCGACCGACATTTCTGCCATCACGATCAACATATGACCATGAAACGCGCGCGCTTGTGCTTCCGAGGGCGCATTGAGAACCCTTTGAAAGGCAGCTTCAGGATCAGCCAGAATAGCCGTCTGGACGATATCAATTGCGTGATCGGTTGCCGTGGCACCGTTTTGTTTGAAGAGCGCGCGACGCATGCGCAACGCCGCGAGATAGCCGGAATAATTCGTGGTGTCTCTGTGCGTAAGGAGCGCCAGGTTTTCGATGCTGTCTTTAAAGTCCACGTGTTGCGGATCAATCAGAGCATCAGGGCGAAACGTCGGAATGACGCGCCCCGCCCAATCGGACTTTGCGATCGTCTGATGATGAGACAGGTCATCAAGGGCGTTGTCGGTCGTCGCCAGCGCCTCTATCTTGAAACGGCCGAACAGCGCCCGCGGACGGAAGGCAGAGTCTGCCAATTTTTCCGCGATTTCATCGTAAACCTTATCAGCAGTTTCAGGGCCAAGCGGCGTATCGACGCCAAGCGTTTGTGTCAGCACATACTCAATCCAGAGGCGGCTTGGGGTGCCGAGGAACAGATGCCAGTTATGAGCAAACGTTCGGAAGACGTCTCGTCTGTCGGTGTGGTCGCCTGCGGGTGGGACCCCGAGATCTTCGAGCGGGACCCCTTGAGAATAGAGCATACGAAACACGTAGTGATCCGGGACAACGAGCAGCTCCGCCGGGTCCGAGAACGGCTCATCGGTTGCGAACCATTTTGGATCACAGTGGCCGTGAGGCGAGACAATCGGAAGATCACGGATCGTTTCGTAGAGATGGCGCGCCGTTGGGTCTGTAAGTTCCATCAGGGGTCCGTTCCTTGGTCTTTGTGGTCTTCGCGTCATGAGCCGCAAAATATCACAAGTTTTGCTTGGCGAAGGCCTCTAAAGCTGTAACGCTTTTTGGCACAGGGGGAAATCATGAAGGTTGCTTTGATAGGACATGGGATGGTGTCGGGGACGCATCTAGCCGCCCTATATGACAGTAATTTGGTCAATTTACATGGCATACTAGGGAGTGATGTTGCGCGGGCTCGGACCTTCGGGGGCAATCATTGCGCAGACGCCAAGGTCTATCCGGGGCTGGCGGAGCTTTGCGCGGATACATCACTTGATTTTGCCATTGTGACGACACCGCCAAACGCACGGAAGGACATAGTTGATGCGCTTGTGGATGCGGGTCTTCCCATATTGATGGAGAAGCCAGTTGAACGGACCTTGAAGGCCGCAACCGAGATTGCAGTGCGTTGTAAAACGGGCGGTGTTGTTGCTGGAATAGTGTTCCAACACCGTGTGCGTGAGAGTTCACAGGCCTTGAAGACTGCTATTGCGCGCGGTGATTTAGGCGAATTGGTCGCCGCGGAAATACGCGTGCCGTGGTGGCGTGACCAAGGGTACTACGATCAGGCCGGGCGCGGCACGTATGCCCGCGATGGCGGTGGTGTGGTGATCAGTCAAGCCATCCACACGCTGGACCTGGCGATATGGTTAATGGGACCGGTCGCGACTGTGCAGGCGATGATGGCGACCACTGCTCTCCATGAATTGGAGGCTGAGAATTGGGCGGGGGGGCTTCTACGATTTGCGAATGGCGCGGTTGCAACTTTGACTGCAACGACGTCATTTTATCCGGGCGGGCAAGAGAGTATCCGAGTGCAGGGAACGCGCGCGCATGCGCATCTTGAGGGCGGTGTTCTTACAGTTTCCTATTTGGATGGACGAGTGGAACATCTGGGTGAAACTGCAAGCGGCACCGGCGGCGGGGCGGATCCGATGGCTTTCACCCATGCCTGGCACCAGGCGATCATTGAGGACTTTGCAAACAGCATTGAGGCCAGAAGGGCGCCGCTTTGTACTATGCGGGACGGGCTGCGCGTTCATGCGGTGATCGACGCGATGGAGCGATCCTCGAAGCTGGGGCAAACGGTCGGGGTGGTTGAGATATGACGCTACCTGTTGTCGCCATAGGGCTGGATCATCGACACATTTACGGGATGACCGAAAGTATATGTGCGGCGGGCGCTCATTGCGTTGGCTTTTGGACGGACGGCGCGCCGGGAACGCTTGGCGGCTTCATCGAACGGTTTCCCGATACGCCGCGCTTTGAAGCCTTGGGCGATGCGCTCGGATCAGGCGCAAAGTTAGCTTTGATATCTGCCGTTCCAGCGGACCGTGCCACTTTGGCAATACGGGCCATGGACGCAGGCATGGATGTGATGGTCGACAAGCCGGGGTGTACGACCTTTGAACAGCTTGGGGCAATCCGCGCCTGTGTTGCGCGGACCGGGCGGATTTGGTCAGTGAATTTTTCGGAACGCTTTGAGACCAGGTGTTCGACCCTTGCGAGTGAGTTGGTGGAGGCGGGAGAGATCGGGCGGGTTATTCAGACGGTTGGACTTGGGCCGCACCGGCTTAACCGCGCGACGCGGCCGCCATGGTTCTTTAAGCGTGATCGCTATGGCGGTATTTTGACGGACATTGCATCTCATCAGATCGATCAGTTTCTGCATTACACGGGGGCGGCTGACGCCGAGGTCACCCACGCTTTTGTCGCCAATCGTGGCAATCCGGATACGCCCGGATTGCAGGATCTTGGGGAGCTGAATTTGCGCTCGGACACCGCAAGCGGCTATATTCGCGTGGACTGGTTTACGCCCGATGCCTTGCCGAATTGGGGCGATGGGCGACTGACAATTCTCGGTACCGAGGGCTACATCGAGCTTCGCAAATATGTCGATGTTGGCGGACGCACGGGCACCGATAGTGTGGTTCTGGTCAATGGAACGCGGTGCGAGACGTTGGACGCGCGGGACGCCGGATTGCCTTATTTTTCGAGGCTGCTTGGTGACATCGAAAACCGAACGGAGACTGCCATGTCACAGGCCCATTGCTTTACGGTGATGCGGCTTGCTCTTGCCGCGCAAGCCAAGGCAGAGGGGGCGACCACATGATCTGCGCTGCTATTTTAGGGGCGGGGATCGGGGTGCAGCACCTTGAAGCCTATCGCGCTTTGTCGGATCGATTTCAGGTCAGTTTGATCGTCGATCGTGACGCCGCGCGAGCGCGGGCCATGGATGCATCAATTGAATGGTCCGGCGAGATTGAGGTCGCGATCAGCGATCCAGAAATTGATTTGATCGATATTTGCCTGCCGCCGCATTTGCACGTTCCGGTGGCGTTGGACGCCTTGGCTGCGGGAAAGCACGTGATTTGCGAAAAACCTATTGCAACATCGATGGCGGATATTGCGCGTCTGCGGGTCGCAAGCGAAGCAACGGGCGCACAGCTTTTCCCGATCTTTCAGTATCGCTTTGGCCCCGCGATTGCGGCCCTGAAAACGATGATTTCGAACGGGTCGACCGGTGCGCCACAAGTCGCGGCGCTTGAGACGCACTGGTCGCGGGACGCCGCATATTATTCAGAGCCCTGGCGCGGAACATGGGTTGGTGAACAGGGCGGCGCCATTCTGGGGCATGCAATCCATACTCACGATTTGCTGACCTATCTATTGGGTCCTGTCGCGCAATTGTCTGCCGCCATCGCGACGCGGGTTAATCCAATTGAGACCGAAGATTGCGCCGCAATTTCGTTCCAGATGGCAAACGGTGCGCTTGCAACAAGCTCGGTCACGTTGGGTGCGGCGGTGGATGAAACACGGATTCGGCTGGTGTTTGAAAACCTGACGGCGACCTCTGGATGGGTGCCATACGCGCCCGCCACCGGGACATGGCGTTTTGAGGCCAGAGATCCTGCACTTCAACCCAAACTCGACGCCATTGTGCAAGCAACAGCGCGCGCTAGGGCCGGGTATGTTGGCGCATTTGACGCGATTGCAGACGCCCTTCAAGGCACCCCCGGCCATGAAGTGACGTTTGCGGACGGGGCTGCTTCAATCGAACTTGTCACGGCAATTTATGCCTCTGCAAGAACCGGCGTGCGCACGACACTTCCGTTGTCGAAGGATCATGCCTTCTTTAACGGATGGCTGCCCGATCAGACTGTGTAGTTAAGACCAAGCCGCCCGCCGTCGACGTAGATTGTCTCGCCAGTGATATAGCTGGCTTTTTTCGAGCAGAGGAAGGCAACGACATCACCTATTTCGCGGGCTGTTCCGGGGCGTTTTAGCGGGGTGCGAGACATGGCGATTTTCATGGCTTCTGGGTTTGCGTTCACCCCCGCCATCATTTCGGTGTCAATTGACCCCGGCCCCACTGCATTGACCCGTATGTTGTGCGGCGCCAGCGCCAAGGCCGCGACTTTGGTCAGTTGCATAACGCCGCCCTTTGACGCGCAATAGGCCGGGATCGCGGGAATTGCGACCTGAGCATTGATCGACGACATGTTGACGATCGCGCCTTCGATCCCGTGCTCGACCATGGCGCGGCCAGCGCGCTGCGTGGCGACGAACACGCCGCGAAGGTTGACGCCTATGACCCGGTCAAACGTCGCAAGATCGTAGCTCAAAAATTCCCCCGCAGCGGCAATGCCTGCGTTGTTGACCAGTGCCGACACCGGGCCGTACTCGGCCTCGATCTTGTCGAACATCGCCAAGACCTGATCCGCGTCGCCCATGTCGCACACGAGCCCCGCCAGCGCGCCAAGTTTGGTCGCGGCCTCTGCCACGCCGTCGACTTTGATGTCGGCCAGGATCACGCGGAACCCTTCCTCCATCAGAGCCTCCGCAGAAGCATATCCGATGCCTTGTGCGCCGCCGGTCACGAGAGCGATGGGAGTGTCGGTCATTGGGTGTTCCTTTTTTGAACGCGGTCAGCCCGCACCGTCGTTTACCGAGATAAAACGCGCTTTTGGCAATGGTGCAATAGGGGGGCGTCCGAGGCTGGCATCTAGCGGATGAGGATAGCGCGAAAATCGTTCACATTGGTGCCTGTCGGACCCGGTGCGAAGAGGTCGTCGATGGCATCGAAGGCGCCCCATGCGTCGTGGGAAGACAGGATGACGGCGGGGTCTTTGCCCGCCTGCCTGATCCGGCTCCAGGTGGAGCCGTCGGCGAAGGCACCGGCGTTGTCTTCGGAGCCGTCGATACCGTCGGTGTCTGCCGCAAGTGCGCTGATGTTTTGTCCTTCGATGCCGCGCGCAAAGGCCAGAAGGAATTCCGTGTTGCGGCCCCCGCGTCCTCCCGCATTTCGGATCGTTACGGTCGTTTCACCACCCGACAGGATCACAACTGGCGGCGAAAATGGCCGATTGCGCTGGCGAACTTCGCGCGCGATGGCGGCGTGGACCTGCCCCACGTCTCGGGCCTCGCCTTCGATGGCGTCTGATAAGATGACAGGCGTGATACCAGCGGCCTTTGCTGCGCGGGCGGCGGCTTCGAGTGACAAAGATGCCGAGGCGATCACGAAAACCTCATTTTTCGCAAAGGTTTCTTCAGAGGGATGCGGCGGTTGGCCAAGGTCGGACGCAAGATGGTGGCGGATCGTTTCGGGCAATGCGATGCCGTAGGCCGCTATATGATTAAGAGCGTCAGCGCGTGTCACGGTATCGGGAACCGTCGGGCCAGAGGCGACCTGTGCGGGGTCATCCCCCGGCACGTCCGACACAACAAGGCTTATGACGCGCGCCGGGTGCGCGGCGGCGGCAAGACGCCCGCCTTTGATCTTGCTCACCTGTTTTCGGATCGCGTTCATCACTGAGATCGGCGCGCCGGACGCCAGCAGGCATTCGTTCAACGCGGCTTCATCGGCAAGCGTCATGCCGTCCGGCGGCGCGGGCAACAGGGCCGACCCGCCACCGCATATCAACGCGATCACAAGATCGTCCGGACCGAGGTTCGAGACCGCGGCAAACAAGGCCGCGGTCGCGTCCATGCCCGCTGCGTCAGGCACCGGATGCGAAGCTTCCAGCACCCGGATCGACCGGGTGGGGGCCGCATACCCGTATCGGGTGACCACGACGCCTTCGACTTTTGTGGGCCAAAGGTCCTCGAAGGCAGCAGCCATTTGTGCCGCGCCTTTGCCCGCGCCGATGACAATCGTCCGCCCTCTCGGCGGCTTTGGTAGAACGCAGGCCAGCGCGCGTTTTGGATCAGCGGCGGCAACGGCGGCTTCGAACAGGTCGATCAGGAAGGGTTTGTCATCTTTGATGCTCATTTCAGTTTTCTACCGCCCATCGAGGGAAAAGGTATTGCGATTACGTCGCCGGATCGCTTTTCTCGACCGGGCCGCCCTGCTTTCGCCAAGTCGAGAACCCGTCTTTCAGATGCGCGGCTTTGAAGCCCATATCCTGAAGAGTGGCCACCGTCAGCGCCGAGCGCCATCCGCTCGCGCAGTGGAAGACAAAGGTTTTGTCTTGTCCGAAAACCTCTTTGAAATAAGGGCTGTCGGGGTCTATCCAAAATTCGACCATACCGCGCGGGGCATGCACACTACCGGGGATAAAGCCGCTTCGTTGCCGTTCGCGAATGTCACGGATGTCGACGACGACGACGTCAGGATCGCCAAGCCGCGCGATCAGGTCAGGTGTGGCAACTTCCTCGATGCGCGCGCGGGCGGCGGCAACAAGGTCTGCCGATGATTTCAAAAGTTTCGCCACAACGGACCATCCATGACTGTTTGCTTTCACGACTTGATCGCACGGACCAAGCCGTCCTGCCAAGCAGGAAGGCTGCTTAAACCAGTGTCTTCATCCACCCAAGGGTCGCCTCCGTCGGACCACCTGGTTTGTACTCTGCGCCCAGGGGCATTGCCCATCCAACCGCATCAAGTTCGCGGAAAACGTGGGAATAGTTGATCTCGCCGTGATCGGGTGCGCCGCGATCGGGTACTGCCGCGAACTGGACATGCCCGATAACGGTCTGCAGCGCCTTGAAGCGCGTGATGACGTCGCCCTCGTTGCGGCCGACATGATAGCAATCAAACATCAGCTTAAGGTTTTCGGCGTTCACCTCGTTCATGATTACCACGGCTTGATCGGTATTTCGCAGGAAATACTCCGGGGCATCGTTCCGGTTCAGTGGCTCGATCAGAATGGTTATTTGTGACGGTGCTGCCTGCGCGCAGGCATAGCCGAGGTTTGCCACAAACGTCGCATGAGCGCTTGGGCCCTGGGCGTTGCCAGCCATCACGTGAACCGCTTTCGCGCCAACCGCTAAGGCGTATTCCAACGCCTGATCAATCGCTGCGCGCGCTTGGGTTTCGCGATCCGGCAGGGCCGACAATCCGTTCTCACCTGCAGCTGTATCGCCGCGCGAAGTATTTAATCCCAGCATTGGAAGCCCAGTCGCATCAAGGGCCGACAGCACATCTTCGGGCGGGGTTTCATAGGGCCAGTGGCATTCGACGGCGACGAAGCCGGCAGCGTGGGCGGCAATGATCGCCCTTGGCAAGGACAGGTCAGTCCAGAGAAACCCAAGATTTGCAGAAAAGCGCGGCATGATACGCAACACCCCCAGTTTGTGTGGTTTGACGTTTGTCTTCGCATGCCAGTTACGGGGCTGTCTATCCATCGCAATTGATTGGTTCTGAGCGAAAATTGCCTTCTTACAAACTTTGAGGTAATGTCAGTCAACAAAAAGAAAAACATCCTGAGGTAGAATTTTTGATGCTAGAACGCCTTAAAGGGGCATGGGACGCATACGTCTGGCCATGGCTACACGGCCCAACGCGCCTGCAGGTTGCGGCGCTCTGTTATCGGCGTGACGGCAAGGCCAATAAGATCCTATTGATCACAAGTCGCGACACTGGTCGTTGGATCATCCCAAAGGGGTGGCCGATTGATGGCCTGAACGACCCCGAGGCTGCCAAACAGGAAGCTTGGGAAGAAGCGGGCGTGTCGAAGGGCAGTATGAGCGACGAAGCCATTGGGCACTATACCTATCGAAAATCGCTTGATGACGGTCTGGATATTCCTGTGAAAACAATGGTTTTCCCTCTGATCGTCGAAGAAATAAGTGACGAATTTCCTGAAGCAGATCAACGCGAGCGCAAATGGGTCAGCCAGGGCGAGGCTGCGAATATGGTCGACGAGCCAGAGCTGCAATCCATTTTGCGCGCGCTTTAAGTCGTCCGCCTTTCTTAGCTATCGTCGTTCTTAGCTTACGACGGGCAGCGAACGTGCCTCGTACTCAAAGCTGATTTCCGCGCCCGTCGCCGGATCTTGCATGGTGGCGCGAAACCTTGAGGCGGCGCGAACGCCGCCGATAGCCGCGAAGGTTCCGCACAACATTGCCGAGCCAGCTTGGAGATCGATGGCGGTGATAAGCGCCTCCAGCGGCCTGATCTGACCGAGATGCCCGTCCTGATAGAGAACCCAGTCGCCGTTTTCGTGGATCCAGGATTGAATGGTGATGGTCTCCAAACGATCCGCAACCCTGGCGTAATCCCAAAGCGTTGCCGCGCAGGGCTTGGCACAGATTTGCTTTGAGGCGGCCACAGACGTCGCCTCAAGCTGGCGGTCGGTATGATCCGAGCCAAGGCCCAGCCAAAGCGTCCCGCCGTGTCGCACAATCATAGGTTCAGCTTCGCCAGACGACGCATCCCCCAGCACTTCGATGAGCGGGTCGGTGGTCAAAAGGTCGTTCGAGACACGGTAGAACAAGGGCACCTTCGACGGTGGCGCAACCCCGATTGCCGCCAGTTCGTCGATGTGGTGTTGCACGGCTTTCGCATCACGTCCGGTCCAGCCCGCAACGATCAAATGCTCGACCTCAAAGTTGAAGGAGCTATTTTCGGTATTGAAATGCATCTCGTGGTCCTCGAACGTGGGTGACAGGGGCGAAACTGAGCGCAAGCGCGGGTGCTGTCCAGCGGAATTGCCCAAATCAAATACGGCGGGAGTAGCACAATGACGTTCGAGCAGTTGAAGACGTTCTATTGGGTCGCCCGGTTGGGCGGGTTTCGCCGCGCGTCAGAACAACTGAGCCTGTCACAACCGGCAATTTCCACCCGCGTCAGCACATTAGAAAGCGAACTTGGCGTCGTTTTGTTCGAGCGCACGCCAAAGGGTGTGGCATTGACCAAATCGGGGACGATGCTATTGGGCTACGCCGAACAAATGCTGTTTGTGCAGGAAGAGATCGTAAAGCGCGTCGCCAACCCGTCCAAGATCGAAGGGCTGTTTCGGATCGGATCGTCCGAGACAATTGCACAGGCCTGGTTGCCGGAATTTCTGAAAGCATTCAGCAACGAATATCCACGTGTGAACATTGATCTGACGGTCGATATTTCCGGAAATCTGCGTAACAGCTTGTTACAACAGGATATTGACCTGGCGTTCTTGATGGGGCCGGTTTCAGAATTTACTGTGGAAAACGTTGATCTGCCCAAATTTGATCTGCATTGGTACAAGGCGAAAGGTAGCGGGCCTGTCGATTTGCAAGCGATCCCGGTGATCTCATATGCCGCAAAAACACGCCCCTATCGCGAGTTGATGGCTGAGTTGTCGCGGCGCATCGGACCCAACGTGCGGATCTATTCATCGGCGTCGCTTTCGGCCAGTTTGCAGATGATTGCGGCAGGGATTGCGGTCGGGCCCTATCCTCAGGCGTTGGCGTCGGGCTTGCTATCTTTGGGGCGCATTGAGGAGTTCGATCCCGGCTTCCAGCCTAGTCCTTTGGCATTCACGGCCTCGTATCTTGGCGAACCTCGCAGCGTTTTGGCTGAACGCGGGGCCGAAATTGCACGGGAGATTGCGCATTCCTGGGGCGAGGATAATGCTGGCTAGCCTATCACTAATTTCTATCAATATTGATCCAAAATGATAATTTGAGATAAAGTATCGACCATGCAATCCTTTTGCTATGGGATCAAAGGGTGTGGGGATGTCTTCGGACACGACAATTTATCAAGACCTGCGCGGGCTGTCGGCGCGCGAGGTACGCATGGCAATCCGCGAGGGACGCTATGATCGTCACACCGCGGGGTTGGCCGCTGGAAAGCTGCAGTGCAATCTTGCGATCCTGCCGGAAGCCCATGCTCTCGACTTTCTGCGATTTTGCCAACGCAATCCAAAGCCCTGCCCTGTCGTCGGTGTCAGCGATACTGGCGATGCATTTATGCGCACGCTTGGCGATGACATAGACATCCGCACTGACGTGCCTCGCTACCGCGTGTTTCGCGACGGCGTTTTTACCGGCGAGGTCACGAATATCACCGACCTCTGGCGCGACGATCTTGTTACGGTCGCTTTAGGGTGTTCCTTTACCTTTGAAAACGCATTCATCGCCAACGACATTCCTGTTCGCCACATCGAACAAGATAAGACCGTGCCGATGTACAAAACCAACGTCGCACTGACACCTGCGGGGGTCTTTGCCGGAGAGATGGTCGCCACGATGCGCCCTATTCGCGAAGATCGCATCGAGGATGCTTATCGTATCAGCGGCAGATTTCCGCATGCGCATGGGGCTCCGATTGCGATGGGCGATCCGGCGGATATCGGCATTGCTGACTTGAATGCACCGGACTGGGGCGACCCAGTTGCGGTCGAAGACGGCGAAATACCCGTTTACTGGGCTTGCGGAGTTACTCCGCAAAACGTGCTTATGAACGCGCGCCTCCCATTCTGTATCACCCACGCCCCCGGTCACATGCTGATCGCGGACGTCTCGGAAACGCTTGAAGACCAATGATCAACAAGAAACCTACAACCAACATGGAGAGAAACATGCGTAAATCGCTTACATTGCTCGCCGCGTCGATGACGCTGGCAACCCCCGCATTGGCCGAAAACTTGGCTGTTGTCGGAAGCTGGTCCGGCTTGCCGCTGCACAAGGAATACGAAGCGCCGTTTTGGGGTGAAACCCTGCCAGCAGCGTCCGGTGGTGACATCACGGTCGAACTGACAACCCACAACCAGATGGGCCTTGGACTTGGCGACATTTATCCGCTTTTGGGTCAGGGCGTTTACGATGTTGCAATGACCGTTGCGGATTATGCGGTTTCTGATGCGCCGGAACTTGAAGGTCTGGACGTCCCATTGATTGCCCTAAGTGCTGACGAAGCCCGCGCGATGGTTGATGCCGCGCGCCCGATGGTCGCCGACATCTTCCACGACCGCTTTAACAGCCACGTGCTGGCGATTGCGCCCTACCCGCCGCAGGTCGTTTTTTGTAATGCCGAGATTTCCAGCCTTGATGACCTTCAGGGTCTGAAAGTGCGCGCCTCGGGTCGTATGACCGCAAAACTGCTTGAAGCGCTCGGCGCCGAGGGCGTGAACGTCGCGTTCTCCGAGGTGCCCGGCGCGCTTCAAAAAGGCGTTGTCGACTGCGCCGTCACGGGTGCCGGTTCGGGTTATTCTGCCGGTTGGTGGGAAGTTTCGACACACCTGATGCCACTGCCGCTTGGTGGTTGGGACCCGGTTGTGACAGCCATGAACCTTGACAAATGGAACGGCCTCAGCAGCGAAACACAGGACCTGATCCAGACGCAGGTCACAGCAGAATTCGAAGCCCCAGCATGGGCGACGGCGCAAAACGCCTTGGTCAATGACATCGCCTGCCTGACCGGCAACGGCGCGTGCCCGGCTGGCGATGCGCGTTCGATGGTTTTGGTTGAAGCTTCGGACGCTGACTTTGCCAAGGCACGCGCGATCCTTGTCAGTGAAGTTCTGCCTGAGTGGGCCGAGCGGGCCGGTGGTGACTGGGCGGAACGCTGGAATGCATCCGTGGGTCAGGTTGTTGGCGTGACGATCGAGTAAGACACTCAAACCAAAAGAGGATCCAGGATAATGGAACTGCTGGGAACACTCAGGACGATAAACAGAGGAGTGGCGGTGCTTGTCGGCGTCATGCTTCTGGGCTGCGCTGCCTTTGTGCTTCTGGATATTGTTTTCAGACAACTTGGGTCCTCGTTCGGCGGCACCGACGAGATAAGCGGTTACGTCATGGCCATCGCGAGCTCATGGGGCATGGCCTATACGATGCTTGAACTTGGCCACGTCAGAATTGATCTTTTGCGAAGCCGCGCCGCGCCCCTTGGGCGGTGTTTGTTCGACGTGTTCTCGATGGTGGTTCTAAGCGGCACGGTCGTGTTAATTGCTTACAAATGCTGGCCGGTACTGGAACGCTCGCTGAACAATAATTCGACGGCCAACACGCCGCTTGAGACCCCGCTGGCGCTTGTTCAAGGGCCATGGTTTGCGGGTTGGCTTTGGTTTGCAGTCATGTCGTGCATCACGACTTTGGTTGCGTTGAACATGATCCGTAAAGGACAACTTTCAGAAACCGAGGCCGCGATTGGCGCCTTTGGCGAAGCGGAGACCCTGCAATGATCGCCTATGTCGCTATCGGGTTGCTGGCCCTTCTAAGCATGTCGATTCCGGTCGGAATTGTGCTTTTTCTTTTGGGCTTTGGGATCGACTGGTTCTTCTCAAGTTTTCCACTGATCCGCGGACTTGGCAATATGGTGTGGTCGTCATCGAATAGTGCGACCCTGATTGCCATTCCGTTCTTCGTTCTGCTTGGTGAAATCTTGGTACGTAGCGGTGTTGCAGCCCGCACCTACGCGGCGCTTGATCGTTGGGTATCATGGATGCCGGGTGGTTTGGTCCACGCGAACGTTGCGACCGCGACGATGTTTTCTGCCACCTCCGGGTCGTCCGTGGCCACAGCGGCAACCGTAGCGACCGTGGCAATGCCGCAGGCCGAAAAACTCGGATATGACCCGAAACTCTTTTCCGGAGCGATCGCGGCTGGCGGTACTCTTGGCATTATGATCCCGCCGTCCATCAATCTGATTGTTTACGGCTTTCTCACCCAGACCTCGATCCCACAACTGTTCCTTGCCGGGCTTATTCCCGGTCTGGGTCTGGCGTTGGCGTTCATCATTATGGTCGCCATTATTTGCACGATCTGGCCACACCTTGGCGGGGAGCGCCGGGTTTTTCCACTGCCCGAGATGATGCGTGCGCTGGTTCACTTGGCGCCGATCATATTGTTGTTCACGGTGATCATTGGCTCGATCTACAACGGTTGGGCGACACCGACGGAAGCCGCAGCGGTGGGCGTTGCCGGAGCCTTCGTCATCGCCGGGGCCTTTGGCGGCATATCGTTGAATATGCTGGTGGAAAGTATCCACGGGACCGTCAAAATCACCTCAATGATCATGCTTGTCGTGATCGGAGCATCCTTCCTGAACTTCACGTTGGCCTCGGCCGGATTAGGTCAGGAACTGGACGCATTTCTGACAGGCCTCGGGCTTTCTCCGCTTGGGTTCATATTGGTCGTTGTCGTCATGTACATCGTTCTTGGCTTTTTCATCGAGACACTGTCGCTCATGGTTGTAACCATTCCGATCATTGTGCCGTTGGTCGTCGAGCAAGGATTCGACCCGATCTGGTTCGGTATTTTGATGATCGTTCTGATCGAAATGGCTTTGATTACGCCGCCTGTGGGACTGAACCTGTACGTTGTGCAAGGGGCGCGAAAAAGCGGGAGCATGTCGGACGTCATGCTCGGCGCCCTGCCCTTCGTGGCGGTAATGCTGGCCATGGCGCTGGCGCTGATCGCCTTCCCACAAATCGCACTCTTCCTGCCACAAGCGCTGAATTAGCGTTAGTATCCCATCGAACTCCAGCAAATGGCCCGCCCGTGACCCGTGCAGATTCTCCTGACATGTCCGCATTCCCGCGCATCGTTGATGTCGGACTATGCGGGATGCTTGTGACGTTTTCGGACGTCTTAACCGATGGGGCCAATAGCGCCGCATTGGCGTTTCGCGCGGCAGTAGAGGCGCTTGGGCTTGACGGTGTGAGCGAAACATCGACGTCGCTCACCTCGACATTCGTGACATATGACCCGCTTCTTCTGGCACGTGACGCGTTGCGCGCGCGCCTACAGGAATTGACCGAAGATCGCGTCTGGAGCGCTGCACCATTGCCCACGAACCGCGTCCTTTGGACGATCCCAGCAGTCTTTGGCGGCGAGGAAGCCGGACCGCAGTTGGAAGAGGCGGCACGTCTTGCCGGTGTATCGCCAGACGTGGCAGTTGCCGAACTGTGCGCCAAACCCTTGCGGGTCATGACCTTAGGCTTTGCTCCGGGGCAGCCTTACCTTGGTTCACTGCCCAAAAACTGGGACATCCCGCGCCAGTCCGGCCTCACAAAGCGCGTCCCCATTGGGGCCATCACAGTCGCAATTCGCCAGATCGTTTTGTTCTCAACATCGACTCCGACGGGCTGGCGGCAGGTTGGGAAATGCGGGTTTCACGCGTTCCGGCCAAACGCACCCGAACCCTTCGCGCTTAAGCCCGGAGATGAAATCCGCTTTCGTTCAGTATCGGATCAAGACTTCGCGAACCTTCAGGCCGGCGATCAAAGTGGCGACGGCGGCGCCATCCGCGAGGGCCTGGGATGACGACCTCGCTTCTTATTCATCGGGCCGGACCCGCCATGACGGTACAGGACTTGGGACGGCCCGGACATATGGGCCAAGGTCTGTCGATGGGGGGGGCAGCAGATCGCACCGCTTTCATCGAAGGTGTGGCCTTACTTGGTCAATCGCTGAGCTGCGCTGCCATCGAAATGGCTGCATTCGGTGGGGAATTCTCGACGACAGCTGACATTCGAATTGCGTTAACCGGCGCGCCGATGAAAGCCACACTCGACGGTGAGCCGCTGGTCTGGAACGCGTCGTACCTTGTCAAAGCCGGACAGCGTTTGTCCATCGGACCTGCAAGAACCGGAGTTTACGGATATCTTCACGTTGGCGGCGGCATCCACACGACCCCCTTCCTTGGAAGCCGGGCCACCCATCTGACGGCGGGTATCGGTGGGGTTCTTGCCTCAAACCAGACCTTGCCTATCGGGCCTGACTCACACCGTGGTGATGTCGGCAAAACATTAACGCCCGAAGCCCGGTTTGAAGGCGGCTCTGTGCGGGTGCTTCCCAGTGTCCAGACCGATAACTTCCCGGGCGTGGTCAGGACGCGCTTTGAAATGACCGGTTTCAAACGGACGCCTCGCGGCAATCGGCAAGGCGTCGAGCTTGTTTTTGAAGGACGGCCTTTCGCGACGGGCGAACAACTTACCATCCTGTCAGAACCGATGGTCGCGGGGGACATCCAGATGACCGGGGAGGGCATACCGTTTGTGCTGTTGCCTGAATGTCAGACCACCGGCGGATATCCTCGTATTGGCACGGTACTGCCGTGCGATCTTCCAATCGTCGCACAGGCGACCGCAGGAAGCGCTTTGTCGTTCCGGTTCGTGGACCACGGGACGGCGCTTCAAACACATAAAAGCCCCGAGCAAATTCTTGCCCAACTGACCACTTCAACCCGGCCACTCGTCCGCGATCCACGGGCCATACGTGATCTTCTTGCCTATCAACTGGTTGGAGGGGTTGTGAATGCCCTTGAGGGTGACAGGATAGAGTAGAGTGGCGCCTAAGCGCCGTCAAACCGCAAGCCGGGGTCCCTCAGTTGACGCGGCGCATTGTGCTTTTTTTATTTCGATAGATTTTTCTGC